>DATFQP010000394.1:0-8795 GCA_035264145.1 Propionibacteriaceae bacterium | reverse complement strand
CTGGCAGTACTCCCGCGACAAGATCAGCTGCGAGGACCTGCTGGTGGCGGCGTACCGAGACCATGGGCTACCGATGACCATCGTGCGCCCTTCCCACACCTACGACAAGACGTTGCTCCCGTTCGACGGGGGCTGGACAGTCGTGGACCGGATGCGTCGAGGCGCCGAGGTGGTCGTGCATGGAGACGGTGGGTCGCTGTGGACCCTGACGCACCAGCGCGACTTCGCAAGAGCCTTTGTTGGTTTGCTGGGCCATCCTGCCGCTATCGGTGACAGCTTCCACATCACCTCAGACGAGTGGCTGTCCTGGAACCAAATCTTCCAGATCGTTGCAGCGGCGGCCGGGGTGGAGGCAAAGCTCGTTCACGTCCCTTCTGACGCCATCGCTGCTGCCGATCCCGAGTGGGGAGCTGGGCTGCTCGGGGACAAAGCTCATTCCATGGTCTTCGACAACTCCAAGGTTCGTCGCCTGGTCCCGGACTTCACGGCAGCCATACCCTTCGCCGCCGGTGCGCGAGAAATCCTCGACTGGTATGACGCCGACTCAAGCCGCCAGAACGTGGATACTGCAATGGACGCGACGATGGACCAGCTCGTCGCAGAACATCTGCGGTGAATGGCTCCATAGCTCGGGAATATGGGGCGTCTTGAGAACCAGCGGCACCGACGGATTCAACTACGACGGCTCCTTGGTACGCAGCGGATTGGACTTGTCTCGATACCGCTGCCGCCCCGACACGGCGCACCAGCCACCCACTTCTAGGGCCGCGATCAATCCGACACTCCACGCTGCGGTTCGATGCAGCACTAACCACCCCGGTCGCGGTCCTGGGCAATCGATCGACTGTCTGCCGGGCAGGCTGGGCTTCTAGCACCGTAGCGAACCACTGAATCTGGAGGCACCGATGACCTATGTCTACAACGACCCTACCGAGTTCAAGAACGATGCTCTCAAGGGCTTCGCCGCGGCGTACCCGCAGTACGTGAGCCGCGTTGAGGGTGCATCCGGGTTCACCCGGGCGGGCGGACCGCTGGAGGGGAAGGTCAGTCTGGTCATCGGCGGCGGCTCCGGCCACTACCCGTCGTACAACGGCGTCGTGGGTACCGGATTCGCAGATGGCGCGGTGCTCGGCGACCTGTTCGCCTCGCCGTCTGCTGAGCAGATCTACCGGGTCGCCAAGGCGGCCGATGGTAGCGCCGGAGTCGTGCTTGGTTTCGGCAATTATGCGGGTGACCGGCTGAACTTCGGGGTAGCCGCGGACCGGCTCCGGGCCGAGGGTATCGACACCCGGATCGTCTATGTCACCGATGACATCGCCTCTGCCGGCGCCGAAGAGCAGGGCAAGAGACGGGGCATCGCCGGCACGTTCACCGTCTACAGGATCGCCGCCGCGGCTGCCGAGGCCGGTGCGAACCTCGACGAGGTGGAGCGGGTGATGACAAAGGCGAACGCGGCGACATACTCCTTCGGCGTGGCCTTCGCGGGTTGCACCATGCCCGGCGCCGATCAGCCGCTCTTTCTTGTCGAGCCGGGACAGATGGATTTCGGTCTAGGCATTCACGGCGAACCCGGGATCAGCTCAGCGCCATGGATGAACGCAGAGGATCTGGCGACCAAGCTAGTGCAGACGGTGCTGGCCGAGCGCCCCGGCGACGCCATCGGTCGGGCTGCAGTATTGGTCAACGGGCTTGGCGCAACCAAGTACGAGGAGTTGTACGCGCTGTTCGGCGATGTAGCTGAGTTGTTGCTAGCCGCTGGGGTGGTGCTAGTCGAGCCGGAGGTGGGAGAGCTCGTCACGAGCCTGGACATGGCCGGCTGCTCGCTCTCGATCACCTGGCTGGACGATGAGCTGGAGGGCTATTGGGTGGCACCGGCAGACACCCCGGCCTTCCGCCGTGGCATCGCTCACCAGACTCGGAAGTTCGCAACGCGCCGGGCCGCTGAAGACAAATCCGAGCAGCTTGCCGACGAGGCGAGCGAGGAGTCCATGGCGGCGGCGGCGATAGCGCGGGATCTGCTAGGCATCCTCAGTGAGACCGTCGAGACGCACAAGGACTTCCTCGGGCAGCTCGACGCGGTCGCCGGTGATGGCGACCACGGCATCGGAATGTCGCGCGGAGCTAAGGCGGCTGTCGAGGCCGCCGCCCAGACCGAGGGTGGTGTGCAGACGGTGTTGGCGGCGGCCGGTGCGGCTTTTGCTGACAGGGCCGGCGGGACTAGCGGCATCTTGTGGGGCATGCTGCTCGGCGGGGTGGGTAACGCCCTCGGCAACGCCGAGGCGGTTACTTCGGAGCGGCTCGCGGAAGCCGTGCAACAGTCCGCCACCGACCTGAAGAGCTTCTGCGGGGCCGAGCTAGGTGACAAGACCATGTTGGATGCACTCTTTCCGTTCGTCGACACCCTTGTCTCGGAGGTCCGCGGCGGCACGTCGCTCGATCACGGCTGGCGTACAGCCGCAGAGGCATGCGTCGACGCGGCTGAGGCCACGGCATCTCTTGTACCGAGGATCGGAAGGGCGCGACCGCTGGCCGAACGCAGCGTCGGCAGTCCTGACCCCGGAGCCGTCTCGCTGGGACTGATAGTCACTGCCCTCGGCGAGACCCTTGGCCAGCGCGCTCAACCTCCGCGCTAGTCACAGAAGAAAGAAGATGATCATGAGCAATAAGCCCATCCGCCTGCTGATGGGTGGTGACAGCGCCGGATTCGACTACAAGGATGCGATCTTGGCCGACATGCAGGCCGACGAGCGTGTCGAAATCGTGGAGGATCTGGGTGTCTATGCGGGTGATCTGGAGAGCGCCTCCTACCCCGCGGTGGCTATCGCCGCAGCCGAGAGAATCGCCGCGGGCGAAGCTGATCGCGCCATCCTGGTGTGTGGTACAGGCATCGGCGTCGCCATCGCCGCGAACAAGGTGCCAGGTATCCGCGCCACCGTCGCCCACGACTCGTTCAGCGTGGAGCGGTCTATTCTGTCCAACGACTGCCAGATCCTCACCCTGGGACAGCGGGTCATCGGCCTGCAATTGGCACGTCGGCTCGCCAAGGAATGGCTGGGCTACATCTTCGATCCGGACAGTCCCTCGTATGCCAAGGTGAGCGAGATCATCGAGTACGAGGACAAGATCACGGGTTAGCGGCCGGTGCTGCCTCCTCAACCATGCACGGGTCGATCCGCGGCAACAGCGATGGCGTGCACCGTCCAGTGCCGAGGGCCTGCGGACTACTGGACGGTGTAGCCACCGTCAACGAGCAGGTCGGCGCCGTTGATCATGGCGGCTGCGTCGCTGGCCAGGAACACCGCCGTGGCGGCGATCTCCTCGGGCAGAGCAAACCGGCCCGTAGGAATCTGGGTCTTCAGCTTCTCGCCCTCGGGGTTGTCCCACGCAGTTCGGCCCAGTTCGGTCAGCACCACGGTGGGACTGATCGTGTTGGCCGTTACACCGCGTCCTGCCCACTCGAGCGCGAGCACCCTGGTCATCCCGACCAGTCCAAACTTGGAGGCGCAATAGGCAATATGACCTTCCAGCGCCACCGTTGCCGCCTGCGACGCGATGCTGATGATCGTGCCGTGGCCCTGACTCAGCATGACGCGGCCGGCGTGCTGGCTCATCAGGAAAGCCCCCCGCAGATTCACCGAGATGGTGCGATCCCACGCGTCGAGAGCCAGGTCCTCGGCAGGGCCGAGGACCACCACACCTGCGCTGTTGACCAAGATGTCGATCGACTGGAACTTAGACGTTACGGCATTGATGGCGTCAGCCACCGACTCGGCGTCGGTGACGTCGCATGCGATGGCGGCCGCTGCCTTTCCCTCTGAGACCGCGCGCTGCGCTGCCTCGAGCGCACGGTCGAATATCACGACCGTGGCGCCCTTACTTGCGTACGCTTCCGCGATCGCAGCGCCAATGCCCGATGCGCCTCCAGTGACGACAGCCACCTTGCCTGCGAGTGAGAAGTCGAGGAGACCAGCTGAAGGCGTTTCAGTCACGTCGTTCTCGCAGAACGTCACTCATCTGAGCTCTCCCTCCAAGCTCACCGGCCGTCACCGCCCGGCTGGCGTTGCCGATCACCTCGTGCACGGACGGCCAGGACGCCAACCCCGCCGCGAGTTCGGGTCGCTGCTCGGCCGCCATCGCCTGGCGGTAGGCCTCTTCAAGCAGGTCGCTCAGGGCGACGCGCTGCCGGGTCTGGGCCGACCGGATCGCCCCTTCGACCATGGCCAGGCTCATCAGGTTTCTGTGCACCTCACCGTACGGCACGCTACCGTCGCGCAGCGCGGCTACGAACTCGGCCAAGGAACCGGCGATTCCCTCGGGACCGCTGCCGACCACGGCGGCGATCGGTGTGCCATCGGCGGTCTCTGCTATTGGTGCGTGGTCGCCGTCCCAGATCGCCGTGCCGTAGGCTCCGCTGATCCGCCAACTGCCGTTCCACGATGTCTCGAGGCCGGGGCTGCACCAGCTGCCGGTGAACAGGAACCGGGTGCCGTCGGCGAACTCGGCGTTCATCTCGGCGGCCGCGTCGCCGGCGTACCAGCTCCAACCGGGGTTGAACGACTCGCAGGAGATCGACACCGGCTCGCTGCCGATCAGGTCGCGAGCCAGGTCGAACTGGTGGATCGCCATGTCCTTGAGCAAGGGGTAGGCCATCTGCTCTCGGAAGCCGCCAAAGTGCGGGCTCCTGAAGACGCTGCAGGCGACAAGGCCAAGCTCACCGAGCCGGGCGATCAGCCCGCGCAGCGCTTCGGCATTGCGCCAATAACGCCGGGATTGAGAGACCATCAGCAGTCGGCCGCCGATCTCGGCGGCCGCGATCATGGATAGCGCCGCGGGCAGCGTGTCCGCGAGCGGCTTCTCGCACAGCACGGCGAGACCGCGAAGCAGCGCTAGTGTGCTGACCTCAGCGTGGGCCTCCGGGATCGTGACGTTGACCACCGCGTCCGCCTCAACCCGATCCAGCAGCTCCTCCAGCGTGGTTGCCACGGCGATGTCGGTGAAGTCGGCATCCGCCGCGGAGCGTCGGGCGGTGTAGAGGTTGAGGTCGGCTAGGCCGACGAGCCGGACGTCGGTCAACCTGCCGATCACGCTGAGCCAGGCGCGGCCCATCACGCCCGCGCCGACCTGGACCAGTCGGACCGGCTGAGTTGGCGAGAGCATCATTTCCTTCGAGGTTGGTGGAACGGTAGGGCCGCCGACGAAGGTGTTCTGTGGCGTGGTTACTTCATCGCGGCGGTGGCGCCGGCGGCTGCTTGCCAGACGTCGTCCCAGCCAGGGGCCAGTTCGGCGGCGCGACGGCAGGACAACACGAGGCTGGCTTCGCGGGCGATGCCGCGGCCGGCGATGTCAAACGCGGTGCCGTGGTCAACGGAAACGCGGACGACAGGGAGGCCGATGGTGATGTTGACGCCGTCGTCGCCGTACACCGCTTTGAACGGGGCGTGGCCCTGGTCGTGGTAGCAGGCGATGATCATGTTCCACTTGCCGCGGACGGCGGCCGGGAGGAGTGCGTCGGCTGGGATCGGGCCGTGGGCGTTGATGCCGCGCTTGCGCGCTCGGGCGACGGCGGGCTCGAGGACGTCGGCGTCTTGGTTGCCGAAGATGCGGTTCTCACCGGCATGTGGGTTGAGTCCGCAGATGCCTATGGCTTCGTCCGGCTTGCCCAGGGCGCGGACGAAGGCGCCAGCGAGGGTGAAGATGTCGTCAGACCGCTTCGGGGTGCAGTTCTCGATGGCTTGCTGCAGAGAGACGTGGGCGGTGAGGTGGAAAAGGTACAGGTCGCCGGCGGACAGGACGAGGCTGTAGTTGTCGACGCCAAATTCGTGGGCGAGTAGTTCGGTGTGCCCGGGCCATTTGTGCCCGCCCGCCTGCATGGCGGCCTTGTTGAGCGGGGCGGTGACGATGCCGTCCACGAGGCCCTCGCGGGCGAGTCGGCAGGCTTCGACAACGAACCGGTAGGCACCGTCCCCCGCCTTGGCGCTGAGCTCACCAACTTCGATCTCGGCTAGCGAGTTGCCGGTCTGGATCAGCTCGATCAGGTTCGGATCGTTCGTGCTGGCTCGCGGGTCGGTGATCACCCGGACGGCCGCAGGGTCCAGGCCGGCCTGGAGGGCGCCGAGCTTCATCGCGTCCGCGTCGCCGATCACGACCGGTCTGCAGATGTCGCGCAGGTCGGGATGCTGGAGCATCGCCTTCGCAGTGATCTCCGGCCCGATCCCCGCGACGTCGCCGAGTGTAAGCGCTAGGACGGGCCGGTGGCTGGATTGTGCGGTCATCGTGCTCTCTTCTGTGTTGGTTGAAGTGTGGTTCGGTCAGGGTGCGTGGAGGACTCTGCTGCAGTGGGATCGCGGAGGCCCCGGACGATGGCTGTCAGTGTCTCCCGATGGCCGAAGCCGCCTGACTTGGTGACGAGACGTAGCCCGTCGGCCTGACCGCCGGCGATGGTGCCGCTCGGGCAACCGACACTGATCATGGAGTCCACGACGATGCGGCTGGCGGCAACGCGGCGCAGGATGGCGGCCGCTCCGTCCCCGCCGACCAGAACCAGCGCTTCGTACGACGAAGTGGCGAGTTCGGCGGCGACCTGGTCGGCGAGCTGGGCAGCGGCGCCTGCCGCGGAGACGTTCGCGGCCGAGGTGCTGGTCAGGATCTGGAGCTGCCTGTCGCCGAGGTGTCGGCGGAGGTGGTCCACCTGATCGATGGCGACTGGGTGCAGGGAGCTGACCGCGACGAGCACGGCCAGCGCCGGCGCGCCCGGGAAACCGGCTGGACGGGTCGCCGGAACCGGCCACTGCCGACCCAGCGCGGCGGCTAATCCGCCGGACCCCACCATGATCAGTGATGGGCCGGCGGCGGATCCCTCGCGGGCGATGGCGTCCAGTTCGGCGTCGGTCGAGGCGTCGACCACGAGTACCGGTTCGGTGCCGAGCTGGTCGAGGGTGCCGTGGGTACTGCCGGCGATTACGGCGGCCAGGTGGCTGACCGCGCGTGGGGTGACCGGATCGGTGCCGGCCGCGGTCTGGGCCACCGGTATGCCATCGACCAGCACCGAGCCGCCCACCACGGTTCGCCGCTGGGCCGGGAAGGCCGGACAGACAACGGCGGTCGCATCAGGGTGGAGCTGCCGCCAGGCCTGCAGCGCCCCGGCCAGCTGCCCTGGGATCGAGCCGCGGATGGTGGAATCGATTTTGAGGTAGAGACGCTGGGCGCCGGCCCGGACCAACATGTCGACCGCGGTGAAGGTGGCCCGGGCAGCATCGGCGTCAGACTGGGCCCTGGCCTCCGTGGAGATGGCGAGCACCGTTGGTGTCGGGTCGGTGGGCGGCATGGTGGAGGGCGGGTCGTTCGGGCGGAGGATGAGCTCTACCCGCCAACCGTGTTCAGAGAAGCCGACTGCGGAATCGGTGGCGCCAGTGAGGTCGTCGGCCGCCAGGCCGAGCAGCGCCGGAGGCTGCACGCGTGCGCCCGTCATAGCGACGCTCCAGCGCACACGACCTTCTTCGGCATGTCGTCATCCTTCCTAACTCAGAAAGTCAGTTCGATTCGGACGGGGCATCGTCATTCCGGGAGGATGTGCCCATGATCCACATCGACGCCATCCTCCTGGGGAGCGCCGTTGTGGTGATCGCCGCAATCATCGCCGCCCGGATCGGTGCCAGGGTGGGCCTGCCCTCACTGCTGCTCTTCCTCGGACTCGGCATGCTGCTCGGCGAGTCGGGCGTCGGCATTCAGTTCGAAGATGCCGATCTTGCCCAAGCGCTGGGATTCGCCGCTCTGGTTGTGATCTTGGCGGAAGGCGGCTTGACGACCAGGTGGCGGGATATTCGACCTTCGGTAGGAGTGGCGAGTGTCTTGGCTACCATCGGCGTCGGCGTCAGCGTCGGCCTGATGACGTTGTTCGGGCATTACGCTCTTGGCCTGGACCTCTGGATCGCCGTCCTCCTCGGTGCGGTGACCTCACCAACGGACGCCGCCGCGGTGTTTTCCGTGCTCCGCAACGTGCCCATTCCGCATCGGCTGAGGGGAGCGCTGGAGGCCGAGTCCGGACTGAATGACGCTCCCACCGTGCTCTTGGTCAGCCTGGCCAGCTCGATCGCCGTTGGTCAGGAAACGACCGGTGGCGTATTGGGAGTCATTGGGTTGATCCTGGTCGAATTGCTTGCCGGCCTTGGGATCGGCATTGGTCTTGGCTGGGTCGGCGTTTGGCTTTTGCGCCGGGTTGCGCTGCCGTCCTCGGGTCTATATCCGCTGGCCGCGCTGGTGTGGGCAGTGTTCGCCTACAGCGCTGCCGCAATGCTCCACACGAGCGGCTTCGCCGCCGTTTACGCATGCGCGCTGATGCTCGGCAACGCGCAACTGCCACACCGCGCTGCTACCCGATCGTTTGTCGAGGGCATTGGTTGGATAGCTCAGATCGGCCTCTTCGTCATGCTCGGCCTGCTCGCCTCGCCGGGCCGGGTGAGCGTGCAGGCCGTCCTAGTCGCCCTGGCCGCGGGCTTCTTCCTCACCTTCGTCGCCCGACCGCTGTCAGTATTGCTTTGTGCGTCGGGCTTTCGCATTCCACCACGCGAGCAAGCCTTTCTCTCGTGGGCCGGTCTTCGCGGTGCGGTGCCGATCGTGCTGGCCACTATCCCGCTGTCGCAGGCCGTCGAAGGGGGGGAGTTGCTGTTCGACGTGGTCCTCGTCTTCGTCGTCATCTTCACCTCCCTGCAGGCGCCCACACTGCCCTTTGTTGCCCGCCGGCTGGGAATTCTGGAAGACGAGTCCGCTCGGGACGTGGAGGTCGAGGCGGCGCCGCT
>DATFQP010000393.1:0-13257 GCA_035264145.1 Propionibacteriaceae bacterium | reverse complement strand
GAGAGCGCGAGCCCATCCGATAGGTGCGCGGCAGCCGGGGCGACCACGCCCCGGTCCAAATCGAAGTACCGTCGATCGGCATGGACGAGGAGCATCCATGACCACCACCGGATCGGCCGCCCGGCGCGCCACCCGAGAGGGCCGTGCCAGACCGGCCGCGAACCCTCTCGTTATCGTCTCGGACCGGTCGCGGCTGCTCATGGTGATCGTGCTGGTCAGCTGTGCCCTGACCATCGCCCTGACACGGCTGTTCCTGGCCCTCACCGGTTACCCGCAGATCGGCAACTCCACCTTCCACATCGCCCACGCCCTGTGGGGTGGGCTGTTCCTACTGGCCGCCGGGATCATCGCCCTCGTGGTGCAGAACCGGGGCGCCGCACTGGCCGTTGCCCTGCTCACCGGAATCGGGTTCGGTTTGTTCGTCGACGAGGTGGGAAAGTTCATCACCCAGCGTAACGACTACTTTTTCCCGCTGGCCGCACCGATCATCTATGGCTGCCTGGTGGTGATCCTGTTGGTCACCGAGCTTGCCGGACGGCACCAGTTGCGGAGTCCGCGGGCCCACCTGCTGGCGGCCATCGACCTCAGCCAAACCGTCGCCGACGGCACCGTGACCCATACCGAGATGCGGGCCATGTCTGAGCACATCCGCCGGGCCCGCGAGGACGGACTCGACCCCGCGTCGGCCGCGCTGCTGGACGGGATCGAGACGGCACTTACCCGAGCCGACCAGATCGACGACACCAAGACGTTCTCGGCCCGGACCCGTCATCGGCTGCGCGAGCTGACCGAGCGGTGGCTGCCGGCCGATCGAGCCCGCCGCGGAGCCCGCCTCGCCCTGCTGGTGTTCTGCCTGTTCGGCACCGTGGAGCTTGTCCTGCTGCTGGTTTCGGCGTTCCAGAGCGGCGGCATGGCGGAGATCTTCCAGATCACCGTTGGTGACCGGCCCCTGGGCCGGTTCGGCCGAGGGGTGGAGATCGCAACCTGGGCACTCGGCTTAACGGTCGCCGTCCTGTCCGGCATGGCCATCTGGGCGATGCGACCGAAGCACCTGCGCCGGGAGCAGGCCCTGCGCTACGGCTACACGGCCCTGCTGGTGCTATTGCTGCTCGGCAACCTGCTGTCCAGCTACGTCTCGCAGTTCACAATCCTCGCCCAGGCCGCCGTCCAGGTGGCAGCACTCGGACTGCTGGCACGGTGGGACCGCGCCACCAGGCCAGTCGAGGCGCTCAGCCCGAGCACAGGACGGCCGCTGCCGCTCCCCAGCACGGAGCAACCGCGACGGCAGTAGCACAGCTCCGGGCAGCCGGAGGTCCTGTGCAGAAGTGTGCCGAGCAGCCCTGCGGGATGCGCTGGCGCGTCACGAGCGATCAGCGAACCGTCCGACGGGAGGACCGATATCGGCTAGCGCCAGCCGTCGGCTTCCGTGGCTCTGCCGCCTGGCATTCGCGTGCTAGGGCCAGCATCAAACGGCCCCGCTGCTGTTCCGGCCGCCGGATTCGAACGATTCGGTTCTTGCCGCGGGTTGTACGCGCTTACCACCCGCGTCGCTTTCACGGTTGCTCTTGAAGCACCCTGCTTCCTATGTCAGGCGGGAGGCCGCCCAGGCCGTTTACAAGCTAAGCAAATTGATGGCAACTTACCAGTGGAGAGTGATGCGGTGCCCGTCGGCGGCACCGCCAGGAAATTCTGATCTAGACGAGAAACTAGTCGTCACTAACGGCCTTTTAGGCCGGGGCCGGGAACGCGCCGTAAAACGAAATAAAGAAGTTGACACCCTGGTGGTATGGCTCCAGCTTCGGGAGTGCGAAAGTGGTTTGTCCATCGCCGCCGTAGGTCGTGCCGATCAAATTGAATAAGCCCTCGGCGTCGTGAATGTTCCGCGGTTGGCCATCACACAACCCCCAGCCCTGGGGCGCGTAGCGGGCGGTCATCATCCTGATCTCTCCGATGTACGGTTCATTCACTGCACACGCTCCTAGTTCTGAGGTTGGGACATGCTCACCGGAGCGTGGCACCAACGCACGGAATCGTCAAGGGCCAGCGCTGGCGGATGCATCAGTCTCTACGGCATGTCGGCCAGGCAGGCGCCGGGCTGTACTACGCCGACCTTGGTCAGCCGCGCTATGAAGTTTTCAAGTTTCCTGGGCAACTGCTGTGCAGCGCCCCTGGTGGCACTAGCCCTTCGTCGTTGAATGTGAGCCTTTGTCGATCAAGTGTCGAGGCAGGAGACGGCCGAAGCCGTCCCCCGCCGTATTCGCCGTCCTTACGTTCATGTCCAGCTCACGCTTCGGCCGCCTCGGGCGCTCGGTCGTTGTCGTTGTCCTGGTCTGGGTCGGCCGCTCCGTGTCGGTAGCTGCCCACGTCCGGCCCGAAGACTTCCTCCCGTAGTTCGTACGCCCCTTCTACCGCGTCCACCAGGGCGTCGAGCGCCACCCGAATGGCTTGCCCAGGCGATCGAACCCACGAACGGGGTCGTGGATCAGATCGACATGACTATGGCCGACCTGACCCGGCCAGACAGCCCGAAGGCATGAGACGCGCGCGGAGTTCCGGCCCGCCGACTCGGTTGCTCCGGCGAGTCTGACGTTTGTCATCAGGATCTGGTGATCGGCGGCACTAGGGGGCGCGCATTGTGTCGGGGAGTGTTGATGCCATGACATACCGACTCACTGACACAGGGTTGCCGGGCGTTGTCCTGGCCGAGCTTCTCGGAGCTTCCAAGACGTTCGGGACTGGCGCAGCGGCTGTGCACGCTGTTGCTGATGTCGACCTGACGGTGCGGGCAGGGGAGCTGCTGGCAGTGCTGGGCCCGAACGGCGCGGGCAAGACGACCGCGCTGAGCATGTTGATGGGACTGAGCACGCCGACCAGCGGCACGGCGCGACTATTCGGGAGAGATCCGCGAGATCTGGCGGCGCGGCAGCGGATGGGTGTGATGCTGCAGTCGTCTGGGGTTCCTGACACGCTGCGTGTGCGGGAACTGCTGACTGCGTTCCGCGGCTACTACCCGGTGCCGCTGCCCTTCGCATCGGTAGTGGAAGCGGCCGGCCTGCGCGGGCTGGAGAATCGACTGTTCGGGACCCTGTCCGGGGGCCAGCAGCGCCGAGTCCTGTTCGGCATCGCCCTGTGCGGCGATCCGGAGCTGGTGTTCGTGGACGAGCCGACCACTGGGCTGGACGCCGAGGTGCGGCGCACGCTGTGGGCGACACTGCGTGACCTGGCTGGCTCTGGCCGCGGGGTGGTTTTGACCACGCACTACCTGGAGGAGGCTGACGCCCTGGCCGATCGGATCGTGGTGCTCAACCAGGGCCGCGTGATCGTCGAGGGCAGCCCGTCGCAGGTGAAGTCCCTGGTGCCCTGTCGGCGGATCAGCGCGGAGTCCACGGTAGCGGCCGCGGAGGCCTCCCGGTGGCCTGCGGTTCACCACGCGGTGCGCGACGGTTCCAGGCTGGAGCTGCTGGTGAGCGAGGCGGAACCGGTGGTGCGGGAGCTGCTGGCACGGGACCGGTCGGTGACCGGGCTGACGGTCACCGAACCCACCCTGGAGGACGCGTTCCTGACCCTTACCAACCGGACGGAGGAGGCAGCATGAGCGCCACGACCATCACCACGACCACACCGACCGAGCGGAATGGATCAGCGCCCCCGCGGTACTCCCGGCGCCGGGCGCTGCGGGTGTACCGCACCGAGGCGTGGCAGGAGTTCCTCAAGCTGGTCCGGATACCGATCTTCGCTGCCAGCACGATCGCCCTTCCGCTGATGTTCTACGTGATCTTCGGGATCGCCTTCGCGGGTGAGCAGGCCGGTGGGGTAGGTGTCACCACCTACATGCTGGTCACCTACGGGGCGTTCGGCGTGATCGGGGCGGCGCTGTTCGGGTTCGGCGTGTCGGTGGCCGTCGAGCGTGGGCAGGGCTGGATGAGGCTCAAGCGGGTCGCGCCCATGCCGCCGCTGGCCTACTTTGTCGCCAAAGTGCTGATGAGCCTGCTCTTCGCCACGATCATCGTGCTGGCCCTGTTCGCCCTCGGCGCGCTCATCGGTGGCGTCCGCCTGGGTCTGGACCAGTGGGTGGCCGTGGGGCTGGCGCTCGTTGCCGGTGCGCTGCCGTTCTCGGCAATGGGCCTGGCGTTCGGCTACCTGGTCGGCCCGAACTCGGCGCCCGCGGTGCTCAACCTCGTCTGGCTGCCCATGGCGTTCGCGTCCGGGCTGTGGATTCCGATCGGCCAGCTTCCCCAGCTGGTGCAGTCGGTCGCTCCGTTCTTGCCGCCGTACCACTTCGTCCAGCTCGCCCTGGGCACGATCGGAGCCTCCGAGGGCGGCTCACCTGCCGCGCACGCCGGGGCGGTGCTGGCGTTCACCGTGGTGTTCCTGTTTGTGGCAGCCTGGGGTTTCCGGCGCGACGAGGGACGCACCTACGGATGAGACGAGGGCCGCGGTGAATCAGCGCATCGCCCGCTACTTCCCCTACTTGTGGCTGGTGTACCTGATCGCGTTGGCCTTCCAGCCCACGTTCGACCCGGACACCACTGCCGTGAACTGGGTCGCGACCGCGGTGATGGTCGCGGCCTTCCTGCCCCTGTACCGGGCCGGCCTCGCTGAGCGGGATCAGCGACGCCTGACGGTCCTGCTGGCCGCGATGGCTGGGCTCGGAGTGGTGGGGACCCTGGTCAATGCCGCGGCGGGTGTGTTCATTGTCTACGCCGCGGCCCTCGCCGGACGTCTCTCCCCGGTTAGACGGGCCGTCGTGACGGTCGCCGTGCTGGCCGGGCTCGCCGGGGTGACGTTCCTGATCTCCCCGACTCCAATGCCGTGGCGACTCCTCGCTGTTGCGCCGATCGTCGTGTTCGTCCTGGTGATCGGGGCAACAGGAATCATTGACGGCGAACGAGCCCGCGCCCAGGCGCAGCTGCGACGGGCGGACGAGGAGATCGAGCGGCTGGCCACGATCGCCGAGCGGGAACGCATCGCACGTGACCTACACGACCTGCTCGGCCACACCCTGTCGGTGATCGTGCTGAAGGCCGAGCTCGCCTCTCGGCTCTTGCCGGCCGACCCTGACCGGGCCGGTCAGGAGATGCGCGAGGTGGAGCAGACGGCCCGCACCGCGCTGGGCGAGGTACGCACCGCCGTTGCCGGTTACCGGGCGAAGGGACTCGGCGCCGAGCTGGTCAACTCGCAGCGGGCGCTGGCGGCTGCAGGAGTCGACGCCGACACCACCGTTGATCTGCCGGTACTTCCGGCTGAACACGAGGCCGCTCTCGCCCTGGCCTTGCGGGAGGCGGTGACCAACGTGGTCCGTCACGCCGATGCCCGCCGGACGAGCATCCGTGCCCGTGCCACCGTCGACGACGTCGAGCTCGAAGTCACCGATGACGGGCACGGCGCGAGCGGACGCGACGGGGCTGGCCTGTCGGGCATGCGGGAACGGGTCATGGCCCTGGGCGGCCAGGTCGACCTGCAGACGGGACCTGCCGGCAGCGACAGACCCGGCACCCGCGTCCTCGTACGGCTGCCACGCACGGCCCCCTACCCGGCCGTGCCGACCGCCGCAGCCGGGCAGTGAGCATCTCGGTCCTAATTGCCGAGGACCAGCGCATGGTCCTCGGCGCGTTGGGCACGCTGCTCGGTCTCGAGCCGGACCTCGACGTCGTCGGCGCTGCCGTCGACGGTGACGACGCGCTGCGGCTCGTTGGCTCACTTCGCCCGGACGTCCTGGTCACCGACATCGAAATGCCCGGTCGCACGGGTCTGGACCTGGCAGCCGAGATTCGGCGCCGAGGCATACCGACCCGGGTTGTCATCCTCACCACGTTCGCACGCTCTGGCTACCTGCGTCGCGCCTTGGACGCCGGAGTTGGCGGCTACCTGCTCAAGGACGCCCCTTCGGCGACCCTGGCCGACGCCATCCGCACCGTCCACAGCGGGGGGCGGGCGGTCGACCCTGCCCTCGCCGCCGATGCATGGGGCGAGCCCGACCCGCTCACCGAGCGGGAGCGTCAGGTGCTGCGCCTGGCTGGCGACGGGCTGGGCAACGCCGATATTTCGGCCAGTTTGCACCTGTCCGAGGGAACCGTGCGTAACTACTTGTCCGAGGCCATGCGCAAGCTGGGTGCACCCAACCGCACTGCCGCGGCCCGGCTGGCCCGTGAGCGCGGCTGGCTCTGAACCGCAGTGCGTCCGCCGAGGCGCGTAAACGCCCGACAGTGGCGGTGCGAGCATCACGTCGGATCAGTGAGTGCAGATCCATGCCGGGAGCCATATCGTCCACTACGCCACGGTGGAATACGGGGAGCTTCCCCCATCGCGTGCGACGTTGCCGCCCTGCACCGGGTTACGCACCAAACCGGCGTCGCAGACCTGCTTACACCGAGTTCTTCGATAGGGTCTCGGGCATGTGTGCTGGCGCATCCGTGACTCGTCCCTGCCGTTTCCGCTGACGGCGCTGGGACAGTCTGTAGGTAGGTTCCTCGCGTTCCGCGCTGCCGGCTTCTTGCCGGGCGGCTGCTTCGTGGTACCAGGCTCTGTCCTCTTTCAGGAGCCGCCGCATGTGCGCTTGCACGTTCACCCTGCCGCATGAGTAAGGGCGAACCCACTCACCGATCTGGCGCGATACCGATCCACCCAACCCGACCTCACGTGCCTCGACCCGCACGTCTGAATGCTCAGCGATTTGGGTCGAAATACCTCTTTCATAATGCATTGAATGGATGCACAAGTGACTATCTATCTTATTGTGGGCCTTCCCGGTGCCGGGAAAACAACGCGGGCCAAGGAATTAGAGACCAGCGACTCCGCCCTTCGGCTAACCCCCGACGAGTGGCAGATCGCGATATTTGGCGGCGAGAACCCGCCTGACAAGCGTGACCTTGTTGAAGGCAAACTCGTTCAGCTCGGTATGCGGGCTGCCCAGTTGGGCATCAACGTCCTCTTCGATTTCGGTTTGTGGGGCAAGGACGAACGGTCAGCGCTCCGTTGGATCGCCAGCACTCTCGGTGTGCGTAGCCAAGTCGTCTACTTGCCGATTGATCACGAGGAGCAGCGCAGACGCGTGACCAGTCGGTTCGAAACTACGTCGCATCAGACGTTCCACATGAGCGACGTCGAACTCGAGCAGTGGCGGGCACAATTCCAAGCGCCGGACGAGGAGGAACTGCGAGGTACTGGAATTCCCCTCCCATCAGAGCACGAGACGTGGTCGCAGTGGGCATCCGAGCGGTGGCCGTCATTGCCAGATCAGT
The DNA here is from genome assembly GCA_035264145.1 of Propionibacteriaceae bacterium. Lineage (GTDB taxonomy): Bacteria > Actinomycetota > Actinomycetes > Propionibacteriales > Propionibacteriaceae > Microlunatus. The sequence continues at coordinate 6,016 of DATFQP010000393.1, read as the reverse complement.
ACGGCTCCACCACCAGCCAGCGCACGGTTATGTATCTGCGGGGCGGCCAGGAGCAGGCTGACGAGGATTAGAAGATGTCTTCCAGGCTTCGGCATGCTAACACCGACTTTTCAGTGCCTGACGCACTTTTTCATCGTCACATTTGTAGCGGTCGGCTATTCGCTGGCATGACCGTCAAGAGGGCGGCCCAATGGCTAAGGGCCGCCCTCTTGATGCTGGGAGTGACACAAATGCCCGGCGCCCACACCCGTCCGCACTACCCGCACGAGCATCACCGCCACAGCCATTGAGTCCTGGCCGACTTGTCAGGCGGGAGGAGGCCGCCCAGGCCACCTGCAAGCTAAGCAGATTGATGGAAATCTGGACCGTCACCACGCCCTTAGTTGGGGGAAGGGAATGCGCCGTACATCGAGATGTAGAACTTGACGCCCTGGTATGGCTCCAGGTTCGGTAGTCCGAAAGTGGGTTTTCCGTCGCCGCCGTAGGTCGTGCCAATCAAATTGAATAGCACTTCGTAGTCGCTGATATTCCTCAGGCCATCACATAGCGCCCAGTTCCGGGGCGCGTATGGATTGGTCATCATCCTGATTTCTCCGACGTAGGGCTCATTCATAACAGCTCCTTGCAGCGCCGCTGGTAGCACTAGCCCTTCGTCGTTGACTGGAAGCCTTTGTCGATCAAGTGTTGAGGCAGGAGACCGCCGAAGCCGTCCCCCGCCGTATTCGCCGTCTTCAAGCCCATAGCCAGCTCATGCTTCGGCTGCCACGGTGCTCTGTCGATGTCCCTGTCCTGGTCTCCGTCGGCCGCTCCGTCTCGGTAGCTGCCCCGTCCGGCCCGAACGCATTCGCATGGTCATTGAGGTGCTCCTCTCGGCTTCTCAGCGTCCATCGGGATTCGATCGGCGCTGTCGGCCGATCGACAGGAGGAGGGAGGGGCCAAGCGGGTGCTGGTCGCGCACGCGGCCAGTCCGGCAGCTCGTGGCGCACCTCCCCTCAGCAGCCGGTGCGCATCGGCCAGTTGCCCGGCCGTAAACAGCCGCCAGTCCTCGGTCGGTGCGAAGGTCAGCACGTCGAGCGCCGCTTGGATAACGGCCGTGCCAGCTTCGAGTAGAAGCCCCCGGGTCGCTAGCTGGATCCTGATCCGCTTTTCTCCTCGCCGATGGCGACCACCGGTCAAGCAACAGCGCGCGGCGCCCGCCCGACGGACTCGCGCTCTGCTACGTTCTTCACGTGAACCGGCGTCTGATTGGCACGATCGTCGCTGTCCTGGTGGTCACCACTTTTTGGTGATCGTTATCTTGCAACTAACCTAATCTGAGCGTCGCGGCCTGCCGCGCAAGGAGGGGAATCTTCATGAGCTTGGGCCTTGGCATCTTCTTAATCGTGTTGGGCGGCGTCTTCGCCTTTGGCATCCGCGACCAGTGGAGCGCGATCGACCTGACCGCCATCGGGTACGTCTGCCTCGCAGCCGGGGTGCTGGCAATCATCCTCTCCCTTGTCCTCAGCCAGCAGCGCCGCAACACCGCGCATACCACCACGGTCGAGCGTCGGGACAATCTTCCGCCTACCGTCTGAGGTCCTCGCAGTAGCTGACCTGAGCCAGCGGCAGCTTGACCTGAGTTGAGACCCGGCTGTAAGGCGGGCCGTCGCCCAGGTCGACTTCATCTAAGCATTGGCACCCGCCGGTCGAACGGCCCTCGACGGAGCGCTTTGATCCGATGGTGCAGGCGCGGTCTGGTCTCAGCGCCGCGGCAGGTGGGGATTAGGCCCGGAGAACCGGGCATTCGCGGTCATATGAGGTGCTCCTCTCGGCTTCACAGTGGCCCATCGGTAGTTCAATAGGCGCTGTTGGCCGACAGATAGGGGCCCAGCCGCTACTGGCGGCGGTCTGGTAGATCTCCTCGAAAGGGCCCTCGCAGGAAAGGGTGTCGCGATATGCGTTTACACTCCACTCCCTTAACCGATCGGTCAGGGCTTTGCGTGCGCAGTGAACTCTAACCTTGGCTGTGTTCTGGATGTTCATGACACGGGCCACCTCGCGGTGGTGAGGCCGCCGAAGACCTTCAGTATGAGCGCGGCCCGTTTGGTAGTAGGCCAGTTCTGACTTAGCCGGCACCGGCCGGTAACCTTTCGCGTGTGGCTGTATCTAATGGGGGTATGGCTCTGATCCACGCTGCTCGATCGTGGCACACCCACGCGGGCGGCTCGTCAGCGAAGGAGTATGCCCGTGTCCAGCTCTGTCACTCCGTCCTCCAGTGATTTGGAGACCACCAGCCCAGGTCCGCTGCAATCCGACCTGGGCAAGACCACCGTCGCCGACCGGGTAGTGCAGAAGATTGTCGGTCTGGCCGCCCGCGAGGTGCCCGGCATCTACGACCTGGGCGGCGGCGCGGCCCGTACCCTGGCCGGTATCCGCGAACGCATCCCGGGCTCCTCCCAGGCCTCCGGGCAGGGGGTGTCGGTGGAGGTCGGGGAAACCCAGGCGGCGGTCGACTTGGAGGTGGTGACCGAGTACGGCATGTCGATCGCCGATGTCGCCAAGTCGGTCCGCCGCAACGTGATCAGCGCCGTGGAGGGCATGACCGGACTGCAGGTCACCGAGGTGAACTTGGCGGTGAACGACATCCACCTGCCAGGTGACGAGCAGGAAGATCCCGCGCAGCCGGCCCGGGTCCAGTGAGCAATAGCCGGTCCTTGCAATTCGCCGGCCCCGACGATCTTGTCGGGTTGGCCACCGTGGTTGCCGCGTCGGTCCAGCAATGCCCGGCGGTCGCAGCACTCACCGCGGGCCGGTTCGGTCAGTTCGGCACCTTTCTGGCCGGTCGGCACGTGACCGGGGTCAGCGTGGACGCCGACCGGATCGATATCGGTGTGGTGGCCCGGTTCGGAGTGCCGGTCGGTGACCTCAGCGCCCAGGTCCGGGCCGCGGTCGCGCCGCTAGTCAGTGGCCGGTCGATCAACATCCGCGTTGAGGACGTCCAGATCCCTGGCGATGCGGTCACCGACCCCGGCCCACCCGCCCTGCCGCAGGGCGGCTGACCTCCTGATGACCCAGAGGCCTGTCTGCCAACCATCTGCCCCCGGCGGCTTCCTCCATCTGTTTCGTACCTGAAAGGTTTGTGATGTCTTCCAGCACCACCGGTTTGTTCACGGGGCTGGTCCTCGGTGTCGTCTGGGTGCTCGGCGGGTTCGACGCCTTCGTCGGCACCGCCGTGCTCGGGCTGATCGGCTTCGTGGTGGGCAAGATCGCCGCCGGTCAGATCAACCTGCAGCGCTATCTCGGCGGCGGCAGCCAGCGCCAGCAATGACAACCGCTGAGCGAGGCGGCGCCGAGTTCGAGGCTCGACAGCCGTCTGAAGCTGGTCTGCCCGAGCCGGAAAGCCGCGGAACCCTGCGGATCCATGACCGGGTGGTGGAGAAGGTTGCCGGCCACGCGGTGACTACCATCCCGGATGCGGCGGCCGCTCCCCGCCGGGTATTGGGGATGACCGTCAGCGCCGCCCGCCCCGACGACGAGGCCGCCAAGGTGACTGCCACGGTGCACGGCGACAGCGTGACCGTGGCGGCCACCGTCGCGGTCAGCTGGCCAAGCCCGATCCGGCAGGTGGTCGCTCAGCTCGGCCAGAGGATCCGCGACGACATCTCCCTGCACACCGGCCTGAGCGTGGACCGAATCGATCTGGACGTGGTTTCGCTCCGCCTTGGCGAGGGTCAGGGACGGAGAGTGGTATGAACGCCGCGACGATTACCAACCGCGTGCTGTCCGCACTCCTCGCCCTCGTGATGGTGGTGGGTGGGCTGCTGGTCGCGGTCGAGATCGTGCTGGCCCAGCTTGGCCGCCAGGCGTTGCTTATCCCATGGGAGACCTGGGCCCGTTGGCTGGGCGGGCAGACCTGGGAAACCTCCACCGTCCGCCTGATTCTTGCCGGGCTGGTCGTCGTCGGACTGGTCCTGCTGATACTCGCGCTGCGCCCCGGCAAACCGCGCAGACTGGCCCTGCCCGCCACGGGCAGCAACCTGCATATGAGCATCGCTCGCCGCGCCTTGCAGCAGAACCTCGCCGATACCGCCGCGCGGGCGAGCGGGGTGGCCAGCGCATCGGCCAAAGCCGGCCGGCGCACTATCACCATTACCGCGACCACCGCCAACCCCAACACCACTGAGGTCCAGAAGGCCGCCCAGGCCGCGATCAACCAGCGCCTCGACCAGATCGGCCTGGCCCGCCGGCTCCGCTCCCGCGTCCGGATCGAGAGGAGCAGCTGATGAGTGCGGCGAGGGTGAATGCGACCAACCGAACCGTGCTGGCGCTGATCGGGCTGGTGCTCCTGGCCGCCGGAATCGGCGGACTGCTGCTCAGCCTCAACCTGATCGCCACCGGCACCGGGCGGTGGCCGGTCGTCCCTGACGCCGTCGCCGGATTCGTCACTGGCACCTCGTGGCTACCCTCGGCGGCCGCCGCCGCCGCGGTGGCGGTCGCCTTGCTCGGGTTGTGGTGGCTGCTCGCCCAGTTCCGGGTCGACTGGCCCGGTCAACTGGACCTGACCGGCGACCGTCCCGATGGGATCACCACCCTGGCCGCCGGTGCCTTCACCGACGCCGTCGAGGACGACGCGGAGAGCATCCGTGGGGTCACCGGCGCCTCGGCCAACCTGCGGTCCAAGCCGACCCGGCGGCTCGACCTCACCGTCAACCTGGCCGCGTTCGCCGATCTCGGCGAGGTTCGCCGCAGTCTCGAACAGCAGACCGCCGCTCGCACCCGACAGGTGATCGACCAGCCCAATCTGCCCATCCGAATCGAGTTGCGGCCCACCAGGCGGGAACGGCGGCTGGTCCAGTGACCACGTGCCACCGCACCGCTGGCGCGGCTGCTGCCGTGGCCTGACGCCGGTCGCGGTCACGATCGACCCGGTCCGCCTCGCTTCTGGGCGAGAGGTGTCCTGGGGTGGTCATCGGTCGTAGGTCTTGACTGCCTCGTAGATGTGAGGGTGGTCTTCATCATCGATGAGGGCCAAGAAGGCTGCGCAGACGTCGCTGTTTTGTTCGGCTTCCATGACCCGGTCAATCGCGGCGGCGTCGTTGAAGAAGACGATGTCGGCGTAGCCACCCTCGCCATCCTTGACCAGGATCCGCTTCAGGATGCCGTCCTGCTTGCGGACGAACTGCTCGTCAAAGTCGTCCGAGGTCTGCAGCATCACATCCTCGGTGATTCCGTGCTTTGGCCGGAATGGCGCGATCACGATGTGCATGTCTATTGCTCCTTTCACGGGGTACACAATCAACGCTATTGGCTAATACGACAAGCAATGTCATATTTGTTGGGTGATCGGTGATAGCCCAGCCAGGAGTCGGGTGCTGCGGCTTGATGCGCTCAAGGTGATGCTGGCTGACCGGGACGTGACGCTGGCGATCTTGCGGTTGATTTGGGCGTAAGCATGCGAACGGTCCAACGTGACCTGGGCGCGCTGCGCGACTTGGGAATGCCGATCGAGAGCGACCGAGGGCGCGGCGGAGGAATCCGGCTGGAACGCAGTTGGTCTCTTGGGCGAGTTCACCTCAACGAGTCAGAGGCTCTCGGTATGCTCCTCAGTCTCACGATCGCGGAGAAGATCGGCTCTCCGCTGCTTCTCGAGGATCTACGATCAATCCAGCGCAAGGTCAGTGCCGCCTTCGCGCCGGCCCAGTCCCGCCGCATCCGCGCCTTACGCCGCCGGGTCCTGGTGGGAGGGCCGGCCTCAGAACGCGTTCTGACGAAATACAGCCCGCCACAGACGAGCGTCACACAAGGACTGATGCAGTCGTTCCTCTACCAGCGCGTCGCGTCAATCCGATACCAAGACCACTCCGGAACCGTTACCGATCGCGAGATCGAGACGCAGTACCTCTACTACAACATGCCGGTGTGGTATGCCCTTGCCTGGGACCGTCTCCGGGACGATGTTCGGTTCTTCCGCCTCGACCGGCTTCATCGGATCCAGCCTCTCGCCGTTGACTTTCGACTTCGACGACCGGATCCATTC
>DATFQP010000392.1:0-16162 GCA_035264145.1 Propionibacteriaceae bacterium | reverse complement strand
GGAGTCGAACCCCTATGTCCTTGCGGACAGACGGGTTTGAGCCGTCCGCGTATACCATTCCGCCACCCCGGCCTGGGCGCCGCCAACCGTAACACGGCCTGGCTAGAGTGTGCTCCGTGACGGACCGAGCCAGCCCCAGCGACAACGCTACTGCGACCCGAGTCGTCGTCGCCGAGGACGAGGTACTCATCCGCCTCGACCTGGTGGAGATGCTGACCGAGGAGGGCTACGAGGTTGTCGGCGAGGCCGGAGACGGCGAAGCGGCAGTCGCGTTGGCCACCGAGCTGCGGCCCGATCTGGTGGTGCTCGACGTCAAGATGCCAAAGATGGACGGGATCAGCGCAGCCGAGCAGATCGCCGGTCAGCGGATCGCGCCGGTGATTATGTTGACCGCTTTCAGCCAGCGTGATCTGGTGGAGCGGGCCAGCCAGGCAGGCGCCATGGCCTACGTCGTCAAGCCATTCGGCAAGGCCGATCTCATTCCGGCGATCGAGGTGGCCCGAGCGCGCTTCGCAGAGATGCAGGCGGTCGAAGCTGAAGTCAGCGACCTAACTGAGCGGCTCGAGTCCCGCAAGGCCGTTGACCGGGCCAAAGGCCTGCTGCAGAGCGGGCTGGGGCTGAGCGAACCCGAGGCTTTTCGGTGGATCCAGAAGACCGCCATGGATCTGCGCAAGTCGATGCGGGAGGTCGCCGAAGGCGTCATCGAACACGGTGCTGGCACCAGCAAGACCTGATTGCATCTCACGGCGGACTGGTGCCTGTTTTGGATGCACCCGGCTTCCGGTGATGTAACAACCTGGCTTCAGGAGGCCGGACAGCCTGAAGAAAGTCGCTCCTGAGTGCTAGCTTTCACCGTCGAATGTCAAGCGTCGAGCATCCCCGCCGACGCACTCGAGGTTTCCAGGAGGAGTTTTGATGGGGAAGAAACCGATATGGGGAGCTGCGCTCGCGGCTGCTGGGCTCATGCTGGCGGCCTGCGGCGGCGGCGGCGGTGAAGAAACGGGAGGTGCTCCCGGGGGCGGCGGTTCAGCGGCCGCTACCACAGTCAAGATCGGGGTCATGGGTGACCTGACGGGTGAGAACTCGGGCATCGTGATTCCACTGCGCAACGCGGCTCAGCTGGCATTCGAGGAATACAACGCCACAAATCCCACGACCAAGATCGAGATGGTGGAGTACGACAGCCAGGGTGTCCCCGAGCAGGCAACGGCTCTTGCTCAGCAGGCCATCAACACTGACAAGATCGTCGGCCTTGTCGGCCCGGCGTTCTCGGGTGAGTCTCGGCAGGTCGGGCCGATTTTCGAGGAGGCCAAGATCCCCAGCGTGAGTGCATCGGCAACCAACCCGGGTCTCGCCGAGAACGGTTGGAAGTACTGGCACCGAATTGTGGGGAACGATCTTACGCAGGGCGGTGCTGTCGCCGACTACATGAAGCGGGCGCTGAGCACGAAGACGACCTTTGTCATCCACGACAACCAGGAGTACAGCAAGGGAGTCGCCGATGTCGTAGCGAAGACCCTGAAGGACGGCGGCGTCACCGTTCAGACCGACGTCATTGACCCACAGGGCTCCGACTATGCCTCAACGGTCAACAAGGTCAAGGCCGCCGCACCGGATGCCATCTTCTACGGGGGCTACTACGCGCAGGCTGGCCGGCTACTCAAGCAGTTGCGTGATGGCGGTGTGGAAGCGCAGTTCCTATCCGGTGACGGCTCATTGGACGCCGGCCTCGCCAAAGGCGCGGGTGGTGATAACGCCGACGGCGCTATCGTCAGCTGCCCATGCCTAATCGACCCGACAGGCAAAGCCGGTCCGGCGAGCAAGAAGCTCGCTGATGCCTACAAGGCCAAGTTCAACGCCGACACGGCGATCTACTCGGGTGAGGGTTATGACGCCGCCACCGCGTTCATCGAAGCGATCAAGGCAGGTAAGACGGACGCCGAGTCGATCAATGAGTACTTCAAGACCATCGATGTCCCTGGCGTGACCAAGCAGATCAAGTTTGCTGAGAACGGTGAGCCGGCTGCTAGTGACGTGTACGTCTATCTGTTCAAGGGCGACGCATACACCCTGCTCGGCAACGCGAAGGAGGCCAGCAAGCCGTCGTGACGGCAGGTCGGTCGACGTGAGAGGCTCAACGCAGGCCCGGATCGGGAGCGCTACGGCGCTCCCGATCCACCACCTAAGGTGACCCGCGGTGCTCGAAGGTTTTCTGAATCAGTTCTGGCCGGCCACGGTTGACGGTCTCTCGTTGGGCGCAATTTACGCCCTTGTCGCCCTCGGCTACACGATGGTGTACGGAGTGCTACGGCTCATCAATTTCGCGCACTCCGAAGTCTTCATGGTTGGCACCGTCGCGGCACTGTTCACTCTGACGACGCTCGGCGTATCTGGTCAGTTGGGGGGCCTGGCCCTCATCGGGATGCTCCTGCTGATCGCCGTGGTCGCGGTTGTCGCCTCCGTAGTGACGGCCGTTGGGCTTGAGTACATTGCCTACCGGCCGCTGCGCAAGCGTGGCGGCTCCCGCCTGGCGGCGCTCATTTCGGCTATCGGTGCGTCGCTTTTTCTGCAACAGCTGTTTGCGCTGATTGTGATTCCAAGACTGTTCCGGCTGCCGCAGGAAGGTGGCCGTCTACCGGTTCAGGCACCCGGATGGGTGAGGCGAAGCGATGTCGTAACCATTGGCGACTTCGTTGTCCGAAACGACAAGCTGCTCGTTCTAGTCGCCGCCGTGCTGATGATGGTCGCGCTCGACCAGTTTGTGAACCGCACCAATCTCGGTCGGGGTATTAGGGCGACGGCCCAGTCACCGGAGAACGCCGTACTGATGGGGGTCAACATCGATCGCATCATCACCGCAACGTTCGCCATCGGCGGAGCGATGGCCGGCGTCGCAGGTGCCCTGTATCTCATGCGATTCGAGGAAACGAACTACTTCGTTGGCTTCTTGCTCGGCATCAAGGCGTTCACTGCAGCAGTGCTTGGGGGCATCGGAAACCTGCGCGGTGCCCTTGTCGGTGGGTTTGTTCTAGGACTCATCGAAATGTACGGCTCCGCACTCTTCGGATCGGAGTGGCAGCACGTGGTCGCGTTCGTCGTCTTGGTTTTGGTACTCATGTTTCGCCCAACCGGCATCCTCGGCGAATCTCTACAGCAGGCGCGTGCATGACCATAACCAAAGGCAACGCAAACATACTGACGAAGAGCCGTCAGACGATGAGCGGCGGCACACAACGTCTCCGCGACCGGTGGGCCGCGGCGCCAAGAGGGGCACGCTGGGGCGTCTACACAGCCCTCATCATCGGTGCTCTGCTGTTGCCGTCGTCGGCGATTGGCGGCTTCATGACACCGCGCAGCGACTGGGCAACCGTACTGGTCTATCCCATAGCGGTCTACGTCGCTTTGGCAATCGGTCTCAACGTGGTGGTTGGCTATGCGGGCCTGCTCGACTTGGGATACGTGGCGTTCTTCGCCATTGGTGGCTACGCGATGGCGGTGCTTGGCACCATGTGGGGCTGGAACTTTTGGGAAATCCTTGTCGTAGGGGTGCTGCTTACGAGCGTGTCCGGCCTGATCCTCGGTGCTCCAACACTTCGATTGCGTGGTGACTACCTGGCCATCGTGACGCTGGGATTCGGTGAAATCGTCAGGATCAGCGCCCAGAACACCGACGCCATTGGGGGCCCACGCGGGATCGCTGGGATTCCGCACCCGCCCAACTTATCTGACTTCGAGATCTTCGGTATAAGGCCACTGAGGTACGGCGTCCTCGACCCGCGGCCTTACTACTACCTGCTGGTCCTCCTGATTGTGCTGACGATCATCTTCGTCAAGCGACTGGAGAACAGCCGCGTTGGCAGATCTTGGGCGGCGATCCGTGAAGACGAGGACGCGGCCGAGCTCATGGGTGTTCCAACGTTTCGCTACAAATTGGCTGCCTTTGCGATCGGTGCCGCGATAGGAGGCGCCGTTGGTGTGGTCTGGGCGGCAAAGGTGATCTCGATCATTCCGGCCAACTTCCCGTTCTTCCTGTCGGCAACAATCCTTGCCGCCGTCGTCCTTGGAGGGTCGGGAAATATCCCCGGCGTCATGCTGGGTGCCTTCCTGATCGCGTGGCTGCCCGAGCGGTTTCGAGTGTTCCAGGACTACCGAGTTCTGCTGTTTGGCGCCGCCCTCGTACTCATGATGGCCCTGCGACCAGAGGGCATATGGCCGTCACGGCGACGCCAGGCCGAACTTGCGGAGGGTACCGGCGGCATGGGCGCGTTGGGCGCGGAGGTGGGTGGCCCGGGAGGCGAAGTTGAGGCCGAAGCTCGGACGCCCGAGACCGGCAGGTGAGCCGGGCATGACTGACGCGCCGGTCCCCGCAGAACCACGGCCGTTGCTCGAGCTTAAAACTGTGACGATGCGATTTGGCGGCGTGGTTGCTATAAACGCCCTCGACATCACTATTCACAGGAGTGAGATCTTCGCCCTGATCGGCCCGAACGGTGCCGGCAAGACAACGGTGTTCAACGTGGTAACTGGTCTGTTCCAGCCGAGTGAAGGGGAGGTCCATTTCAACGGCGACCGGATCGATGGCAAGAAGCGGTTTGTGGTGACGAAGCTGGGGATTGCGCGGACGTTCCAGAATGTGCGGCTGTTCCACAACATGTCTGCGCTTGAGAACGTGCTCGTTGGTGCCGATGCGCATCATCGCACTGGCCTCGCTAGCGCCGGTTTGGGCCTGCCGCGGCACAGACGCGAGGAGCGCGAGGGTCGGGCCAAGGCCCGTCAGCTACTGGAATTTGTCGGCATTCCGAACCGAATTCAAGACACGGCTAAGAACTTGCCGTACGGTGACCAGCGCCGGCTGGAGATCGCCAGGGCGCTCGCCACTGATCCCAAGCTGTTGTTGCTCGACGAGCCGGCCGCGGGCATGAATCCCGCCGAAAAACTGGCACTGCAGGAGCTCATCGGGAAGATCCGAGATTCCGGCCGCACTGTCCTTCTGATCGAGCACGACATGAGCCTGGTCATGGGAATCAGTGACCGCGTCGCCGTGCTCGACTTCGGGGAGAAGATCGCGGAAGGGCTTCCTGTCGAAGTGCAGCGGAATCCTCAGGTGATCGAGGCGTATTTGGGAGCGCCGGCGGATGCTTCTTGAACTGGATGACGTACACGTCTCCTACGGAAAGATCGAAGCCATCAGAGGCATCTCGTTCGAGGTGGACGAGGGCGAGATTGTGACGCTGATTGGTGCCAATGGCGCCGGGAAGAGCACCACCCTCAAGACCATCTCAGGGCTGCGTACGGTTGCCCAGGGCGAAATTCGCTTCAACGGTCAGGTCATCACGCGAATGCCGGGCCACAAACGAGTGCTAGCCGGCATCAGTCAGGCACCGGAGGGTCGCGGCATCTTCCCCGGCATGACGGTGGTAGAAAACCTCCATATGGGTGCATACGCGCGCAGTGGCGACTTCTCGAAAGATCTCGCTAAGGTCTATGACCTTTTTCCTCGGCTGGCAGAGCGCAAGCGGCAGGCAGGCGGAACGCTGTCCGGTGGCGAGCAGCAGATGCTCGCGATTGGCCGGGCGCTCATGAGTGAGCCGAAAGTGCTGCTGCTGGATGAGCCGTCGATGGGTTTGGCACCGATGTTGGTCAATCAGATTTTCTCGATCGTCGAGGAGATCAACCGGAGAGGCACCACCATCCTGCTCGTGGAGCAGAACGCCCAGCAAGCATTGAAGATTGCTCATCGCGCGTACGTGTTAGAAACCGGACAGATCGTCAAGAGCGCTCCCGCGGCCGACCTTCTCAACGATCCCGAGGTAAAGGCTGCGTATTTGGGCGGTGATATCGGTGCGGGGGGTGCGGCTCCGTCGGGCTAGCCCTAACTTGGCGGCGACGTTTGACCACCGAGGTAAGCAGCCGCCACCGAATCGTCGCTGAGCAGTCGTTCCGCCGGAGCCTGCATGGACAGCCTGCCGGACTCCAAGACGTAGCCGTAGTCGGCAATTTCCAGGGCGGCCAGTGCATTCTGTTCGACGAGCAAGACAGTGACGCCTTGCTGGCGGATCCGCTCGATGGTCTGAAAGATCAGGTCGACGAGCACCGGTGCCAGTCCCATGGACGGTTCGTCGAGTAGCAAGAGGGCTGGATTTCCCAGGAGCGCTCGCGCCACAGCCAGCATTTGTTGTTCGCCACCCGATAGCGTGCCAGCCTTCTGGTCGATCCGTTCGCGCAGCGGTGGGAACAACTCCAGCACCCACGCCCGGTCCTGGTCGATCTTTGCCGAGTCCTTTCGCACGAAGGCCCCCAGATCCAGGTTTTCCGAGACCGTCATGCGAGGGAAAATCTTGCGGCCCTCCGGCGAATGACAAACGCCGAGCTTGACCACCTCGTGCCCCGGCATGCCATTGATTCGTCGGCCCTTGTAGATCACGTCACCGGTTTTTGGCCGCAACAACCCGGAGATGGTCCGAAGGGTGGTGGATTTGCCGGCGCCGTTAGACCCGATAAGTGTCACGATTTCGTCCGTGTAAACCCTTAGCGACAGGTCTTCGACGGCGGCGATGTTGCCATAGCTGACGCTCACCCCCTTCAGCTCGAGAATCAAATCCTTTCCCGCGCCCCGTTCCGAGTTCGTCTCTGCCGCTTGGTGCGGTGCTGTCACGACTGGCTCGTTCTGCGTGCACCGCGGCCCGCCTTGCCGAGATAGGCCTCGATGACAGTCTGGTTGTTGCGGATCTCCTCAGGGGCGCCTTCCGCAATGACATGCCCGTGGTCCATGACGGTTATCCGCTCGCTGATCGTCATGATCACGCTCATGTCATGTTCAATCAGCAGCGCGGACAAGCTTTTCTCGTCGCGCACCCGATGCACGAACTCCTTGAACTCAGCCGACTCCCTGGGATTCATGCCAGCCGTCGGCTCGTCGAGCAGCAACACCTTGGGACGAAGTGCCAAGGCTCGTGCGACCTCCAGCCGGCGCTGGTCTCCATAGGAAAGGTTCCGGGCCAGCTCACCCTGCCTCTTTTCGATCCCGACATAGTGCAGGAGCTCGCGCGCAGCGTCGGCGGCGGCTCGCTCCTCCCGCCGCTGCCGAGGGAGCCGGAGCACGGTGGAGAACACGCCGGAACGCAAGTGCGCGTGCATTGCCACCATGATGTTCTCTTCGACTGTCATCAGATTGAACAGCCGAATGTTCTGGAAAGTACGGGCCATGCCGAGTGCCGCGCGCCGGTCGGGCTTCAGGCCGGTGAGGTCTCGTCCGCCAAGATAAACGGTACCGACGCTAGCTTGATACAGCCCGGTCAGGACGTTGAAGAATGTCGTCTTGCCGGCGCCGTTGGGGCCGATCAGGCTCACTATCGACTTCGGCGGGATACCGAACGATACGTCGCTGACGGCGACCAAGCCACCGAAGCGGATCGTGATGTGGTCGGCGTAGAGGACGTTCTCGCTCGCTTCGTGAACCCCCGCTCTAGAAGCATCCGTAACTGGTTGGCTCATTGATCCGGGTCCTTCAGCGCGTTCGTCGATTCCGCCGCCGCCGGCGGCTCCAGATCGGGGCTGACGGCGCCGGCCGAGCCCGCGATCTCGGCGTCCGCGTTCGGATTCGATTCTGCGATGGCCCTATTCTTGGCTTCCGCCTCCGCGATGTGGGCGCCCACCGACTCCATCTCGATCCGGCTCGGCGTCGTCAGCAACGCTTTGGTGCGCTTCTCAGGGAGCAATCCTTCCCGCCGGAAGAGCATCATGAAGACCAGCAGCAGGCCCAAGATCAAGAAGTTGTAGCGGGGGAGCGCAGCCTCCAGATTCTTTCCGGACGCTGCGCCGATTGTGACACCAATCTGCCTGAGCCCATTGCTGTTGAGCCAGGCCAGCAGAAACGCCCCGATAGTCACGCCCCACACATTGCCCATGCCGCCGAGCACGACCATGAGCAGGACAAGGACAGACTTGCCGAAGTCGAAGCCTGATGGGGATACCGCTCCTGTGATGCCTGCTGCATTCGCCACGCCGCCAATGCCCCCGAAGAAAGCGCCGACGGCGTAGGCGAGGAGCTTCGAGCGGACCAGCGGAACTCCCATCGTGGTCGCTGCCAGCTGGTCTTCGCGAATGGCTAGCCAGGCGCGGCCGAGACGGCCTCCTCGAATTCGCAGCGATATAAAGAGGCATAGCCCCAGCAGGGCCCCGAGGACCAGGATCTTGTAGATGTTGTCGCTCCCGGAGTTGGTGAGCGACTCGGGCACACCTGCGATGAGGCCGAAGGGCCCCAGTCCAATCGGGTCGATGATGGGAATTCCGGCATCCCCGTTCGCCACGTTGTAACCATCGATGTCATTCGAGTTACGGAAGAACTGAGTGATCACCTCGCCGAAACCCAGCGTGACGAGCGCCAGGTAGTCGCCTCGCAGCCGGAGTGTCGGAGCACCGATGGCCACGCCGAGCAAGGCGCACAGGCAGCCGGCGATCAGGATGACGAGCCAGAACGTGATATGGGTGCCGGGGTAGCTCTCGGCCACCGGGGCGAAGAGCTGAAAGTCCCACGTCCAGTTGAACGGCGCGGCCATCAGCCAGCCCGCGGTGTAGCCTCCCAATGCCCAGAAGGCAACGTAGCCGAGGTCCAGCAGACCGGCATAGCCAACGACGACATTCAAGCCCAGTGCCATGATCGCCCACATCAGGCACTCGTTGATGGTGGCGACCGGGAGCCAGGCGGTGACGGGTGTTGAGACCTCGTCGATCAGATTCGGCAGAATCGCCTGATAGAGCAGAAACAAGAACACGATGATGGCGACGTAGCCGAGGGGCCATTTGTGGTCGGCCAGCCACGGCCGGAAACCGGAGGTCGCGGGCATTTTCAGACCTTCTCAGTTGAGGCCCGCCCGAAGATGCCCTCCGGTCTGAGTACCATCAGCATGATCAAGATCAGGAACACCACGGATTGGGACCAGTTGGACCCGAGCCCGTGAGTGCCACCTTCGTTGATGCTTTGAATGAGCCCGATGGCCAGACCACCGACGACGGCACCGGTGAGATTTCCGATTCCACCCAGGACCGCAGCCGTGAAGGCGATCAAGCCGAACTGGGTGCCGGTGTCGTAGTAGGTCTGCGCCTGAACCAGGAAGTACAGCACCCCGGCCGCACCTGCGAGCGCACCGCCGAGCGCGAAAGTGAATGAGATGGTGCCGTTGACATTGATTCCCACGAGCCGGGCGGCGTCTTGATCTTGGGCCACCGCTCGCATAGCCTTGCCCATTTTCATCCGAGTAACGATGTAAGTCATGCCGAGCAGAAGCGGCACGGTGACCGCTCCGACCAGGAGCAGCTTGTAGAGATAGACGCCCTCAACGATCGGGCCGCCCCATTCGATCGGCCAGTTCTTCTGTGCCGAGCCGTTGACGTAATCTTGTTGAGCGATACCACGGAACACGAAGCTCAGCCCGACCGCGGTCATCAATGGCGCAAGTCTCGGCGCCGATCTCAACCGGCGGTAGGCGAAGAACTCGGCGGATACGTTGACTGCCGCTCCGAACGCCATGCAGCCCACCAACGCGACAAGCAGCGGGAGAATTGCACCGGCTCCAACCAGCTTGACACTGAGAACACTCACCATAATGGCGGCTGCCACGATGGTGGCCAGCATGAAGAGATCGCCATGGGCAAAGTTGATCAGTTCGATAACCCCATAAACCATGGTGTAGCCGAGCGCGACCAGCGCGTAAAGCAGCCCATTCTGCAACCCGATCAGGACTGACCCGGTGAATCGTGTGGGATCAGCAACGAGGTTCCAAACCAGCCAGATCACTGCAAAAGCCAGCAGGGCCAGCCCGAGACTTCGCTCGACTACCCGGCGGAGCCGAATCGCGGACTGGCGTCTGCTAGGCCGTACTGCCAATGCCGTCATGGGTCCGGAAGACCTCTCTAACTCACACGAGGACCGCCGGGCGGAAGAGCAGAGAAGCTCCTCCAGCCCAGCGGTCTCCGTACATTCTTACCGGACTCTAGTCGACAGCTTGAGCCTTGACGTAGGTCTCTTTACCGCCCTTGACGACCTCGACTGTGATGTCCTTCGAGGTGGTGTCGCCGGTGGCGGGATCGATTCGGATTTCCTTGCCGGTCACCGACTCAGACTCGGGAATGGTGATCCCGTCACCTGACAGCACCGCGGCCGTTACCCCCTTGCGAGTGCCGTCCGACTTGGCGATTGCCGCCAGGATGACCTGGGTAGCAGCGACTCCATAGAGCGGGAAGTTGCCGTTGGGAACCGACCCGTACTTCTGTTTGTACGCTTCGATGAGCTTGGCGGGCGGTCCACCGGCCTTCAGCAACTCGTCTTGGGGCAGGCCGGTGAACGTGAGGTGCATGGCTTCTGCCTGTGGAAGCTTGAGCAGGTCGGGGTAGCCGGTGAAACCGTCCGGTGCCATGAGCTTGACCTTGTGGTTATCTCCCAGGACCGAGACCTTGTCCTTGATCAACTGGCCGCCGTTGTTCTCATAGATGCCACTGAGGTACACGCAATCGGCGCCGGAGGCCTTGACCGATTGGAACAAGGCGGTGTAGTTCGGCTGCTTGGCGTCCCAGGACTGCTCGCCGACGATCTCGATGCCGAGATTCTTGGCGGAATCCGCGAACGCCTTGGCCACGCCCAGCCCGTAGGTCTGGTTGTCATTCAATACGAAGCATCTCTTGACCTTCAGATCCTCTGAGGCAAAGGTTGCACCAGCGTCTCCCTGGTAGTCGTCGGTAGTCACCACTCGGGCGTAGTTACGGACGCCCGTTGGATAGAACTTCTCCGGCTCGCCCGTTTCCCACTTCTTTGTCAGGCCAGGATTTGTGTTGCCGGGGGAGACCATCAGCATCGGCCCAGAAGTGTCGCGATTCAAAGTGGGCAGCTGAACCTTGGCACAGCCTGAGTTGTAGGTACCCATCACCGCAACTTCATCGGTGTTCGCGACGTGGTCGGTGGCGTTCTTTGCGCACGCGGCCTCATCCCACGCGCCCTTCGCGGCCGTGGAATCGTCGTAAATCTTGAAAGTGACGCTGTAGTTTCCCGCTTTGCTGCCCTGCTGATCCAAATAGAGCTGAATCAACTTGTTGGTGTCCTGCCACTGAGTCGCCCCAGCTCCTTGAAGCGGCAGGTCGGACGCCACGATGAGGGAATTACTGCTCGCGCCGCTACCGCCGGTGCTGTCGCCGTCCTTGGCGCAGGCGGCGAGGGCGAGTGCTCCGACCAGAGCGATAGCGACGACCCGCGTGACCGATTTCGTTTGCAACACTCCTCCTTGGGAAAGACCTGATATGCGGGTGCGTCCTCGGGATTTCGAGGCGCCACCCTGCCGCGGCCCGCGAGCCCCGACCACAGAGTTTCTGCCGTCGACGCCCTGGCTGTTGTCATGACGCGTTGGCTGATCGCTACGTCCGTCTAACCACTGACTGCGACACATTACCGTCGAAAATCGATCTGCCACCAGGTCTTCGGAGATTGGGTTGGGATCGTCCTACCGACTGGATTTTGCCATGTGCAGCGCGGTTGAATTCGATTCTTCTCGGGCGCCTTGCGTGTCGGTGCCCGCAGATAGAGTCGGGACCGTGCCGACCGCGACGACCGCTCCCGCCCAGGTTCGGCCGAAGGTCCTGCTGATCGACGGCCACTCGGTGGCTTATCGGGCTTTCTACGCGCTGCCGGTGGAGAACTTCTCCACGCAGACCGGACAGCACACGAACGCCGTCTTCGGCTTCACCTCCATGCTGATCAATGTCCTGCGCGACGAGAACCCGAGCCATGTCGGCGTGGCTTTCGACGTTTCCCGCCGGACCTTCCGAGCGGAGGTCTACAGCGAATACAAGGCGAATCGTTCCAAGAGCCCGGACGAGTTCAGCGGCCAGCTCGACCTGGTGAAGGAGGTGCTCAACGCGCTGAACATCGTGCACCTCGAAAAAGAGGGGTACGAGGCCGACGACGTGATCGGCACGCTGGCCACGGAGGCAGAAGCGGCCGGCTTCGACGTCTTGATCTGTACCGGAGACCGGGATGCCTTCCAACTGGTCACCGACCACGTAACCGTCCTCTATCCACGCAGAGGAGTGTCGGATCTCGCCCGGATGACACCGACCGCGGTCGAGGAGCGCTACTACGCCACCCCGGCCCGTTACCCGGAGCTGGCCGCTCTGGTCGGCGAGTCCAGTGACAACCTTCCCGGCATTCCCGGTGTTGGCCCCAAGACGGCGGCGAAGTGGCTGGAGACCTACGGCGGACTGGACAATCTCGTGCTGCACGCTGGCGAGCTGAAGGGCAAGGCCGCGGAGGAGTTCCGTGCCCGCATCGACAACGTCCTGCTCAATCGCAGGGTCAACGCGCTCGTACGCGATCTTGCCCTCGATGTCCACATCGACGATCTGGCTCGGCGGGCGTGGAACCGGGAAGCGACCCATCAGCTGTTCGACGGCCTCGAGTTTCGTGTCCTTCGGGATCGACTCCTGGAGACGCTGCCCGCCGAGGACATGACACCGGAGGGCGGGTTCGAGCTCAGCGGAGAGATTCTGCAGCCGGGCCAGCTGGCGGGTTGGCTGGCCGAGCACGCAACGGGTGATCGCACTGGAGTTGACGCCATCGGCCATTGGGGATCGGGGACAGGGGATCTTCGGGCCCTCGCGCTCGCCGCCGGCGACGGTGCAGCGGCATACGTCGATGTCACGTCGCTGTTGCCCGAGGACGACCGTGCGTTGGCGGAGTGGCTGGGTGAGGTGAGCCACCGGAAAGCGATGCACGATGCAAAGGGCCCGTTGCTCGCGATCTGGGCGCGAGGCCTCAACCTCGAGGGGCTGACGTCCGACACCCAGCTCGCTGCCTACTTGACTCGGCCGGATCAGCGGACCTTCGACCTGGCGGACCTCACCGTGCGTTACCTGAAGCGCGAGCTCAAGGTGGAGGTTCCCGGTGCTATCCCTGAGGAGGATCAGCTTGCGCTCGACTTCGGAGATGACGACTCCGGCGCCAAGGTGGCCGCCGAGGCGGCCATGGTCCGCGCTCGGGCCGTGATCGATCTCGCCGACGCGCTCGATGTCGAGATCGAACAGCGAAACGGGACCAGCCTGCTGTACGGGGTGGAGCTGCCGTTGCTCCGGACGCTGGCGCGGATGGAGCAGACCGGTGTGGCCGTTGACGTCGGTCACTTGGAGGCCTTGGAAGCTGAATTCGGGTCGACCGTCAATCGGGCAGCCGACGAGGCCTATCGGGTGCTGGGCAAGCAGATCAACCTGGGTTCGCCCAAGCAACTGCAAGTGGTGCTCTTCGAAGAGCTGAAGATGCCGAAAACGCGACGCACCCGGACCGGATACACCACCGACGCTGAGGCGCTGCAGCAGCTCTACGCCAAGACCGAGCACCCCTTCCTCGCGCAGATGTTGATCCATCGCGACGCGATCCGTCTGAAGCAGACCGTTGAGGGGCTGCTCAAATCCGTCGCCGACGACGGACGTATCCACACCACCTACGTCCAGACGATCGCCGCGACGGGCCGGCTGTCGAGCACGGATCCCAACCTGCAGAACATCCCGATCAGGACCGAGGAGGGACGGCGCATTCGGCAGGCGTTCATCGTCGGGAGTGGCTGCGAGGCGCTGATGTCGGCGGACTATTCGCAGATCGAGATGCGCATCATGGCCCACGCAAGCGCCGACGACAGCCTGATCGAGGCCTTCAAGTCCGGTATGGACTTCCACACGGTGACTGCGTCTCGCGTCTTCGGCGTCGATCCGTCACAGGTCACCCCTGCTGAGCGAGCCAAGATCAAGGCGATGAACTACGGGCTGGCGTACGGGTTGAGCGCCTATGGCTTGAGCCAGCAGCTTGCCATCGATGTTTCTGAGGCCAAGGCGTTGATGGATGAATACTTCGAGCGGTTCGGCGGAGTGCGAACCTACCTGCACTCCCTGGTGGCTGAAGCCCGCCGCACGGAGTACACAGAGACAATTCTTGGTCGGCGTCGCTACCTGCCGGACTTGATGAGCGACAGCCGCCAGCGCCGCGAGATGGCTGAACGGATGGCGCTCAACGCGCCTATCCAGGGCTCAGCCGCCGACATCATCAAGGTCGCCATGCTCGATATCGAGAAGGCCCTTGACGACGCGGGCCTGAACAGCCGGATGCTGCTTCAAGTGCACGACGAACTCGTCTTCGAGATCGCAACGGGGGAGCGCCAGGCGCTGGAGGAGCTGGTACGTGACAAGATGGGCCACGCTGTGGAGCTGGCCGTGCCGCTTGATGTCTCCGTCGGCGTCGGCCGCTCCTGGCACGACGCGGCACACTAGGTTGCGTTTGACCCTGTTTGTGGCCCAGCGATACGCTTTCCTGTCGCTGTGGCCTGCGCGACTTCAGACCGAGTGGGCCGCGCTCGTACGGGTGGGATTTGCGTCAGCTGTCGGTTGAGCTCTTCGTATGTGTACGGATCGGGCCGCAGCACACCATTCTCCTCACCCATATCCGGAGCCCTACTACATGACGTCCTCCCTCGAGGCACCCCCGCAGGTCGCCGTCGACGACCTGGGTTCGCCCGAAGCCTTTCTCGAGGCCATCGATGCCACGATCAAATACTTCAATGACGGTGACATCGTCACCGGCACCGTCGTGAAAGTCGACCGGGACGAGGTCCTGCTCGACATCGGCTACAAGACCGAAGGGGTCATCCCTTCCAAGGAACTTTCCATCAAGCACGACGTGGACCCCTTCCAGGTGGTCAGCGTCGGTGATCAAGTCGAGGCCCTGGTCCAGCAGAAGGAGGACAAGGAAGGTCGCTTGATCCTGTCCAAGAAGCGGGCTCAGTACGAGCGTGCCTGGGGCACTATCGAGAAGATCAAAGATTCTGACGGCGTCGTTACTGGTCACGTCATCGAGGTGGTCAAGGGCGGCCTAATCATCGACATCGGGCTGCGTGGCTTCCTGCCCGCGTCGCTGGTGGAGATGCGCCGCGTCCGCGACCTTCAGCCCTACGTCGGGATGGAGCTCGAGGCGAAGATCATCGAGCTGGACAAGAACCGCAACAACGTCGTCTTGTCCAGGCGCGCCTGGCTCGAGCAGACCCAATCCGAGGTGCGGCAGAACTTCCTGACCCAGCTGCAGAAGGGCCAGATCCGAAAGGGTGTGGTCTCCTCCATCGTCAACTTCGGCGCCTTCGTCGACCTTGGTGGCGTGGACGGCCTGGTGCACGTGTCGGAGCTGTCGTGGAAGCACATCGACCACCCGTCGGAGGTGGTGGAGGTCGGTCAGGACGTCACCGTCGAGGTGCTCGACGTGGACATGGACCGGGAGCGCGTGTCTCTCTCGCTGAAGGCCACCCAGGAAGACCCGTGGCAGGCCTTCGCCCGGACTCACCAGATCGGCCAGATCGTACCGGGCAAGGTCACCAAGCTGGTTCCGTTCGGTGCGTTCGTCCGGGTCGAGGAAGGCATCGAGGGCCTGGTGCACGTCTCTGAGCTTGCCGAGCGGCACGTCGAGATCCCCGAACAGGTCGTCCAAGTGAACGACGACGTGATGGTCAAGATCATCGACATCGATCTGGAGCGCCGACGGATCTCGTTGTCCCTGAAGCAAGCCAACGAGGGCGTCGACGCTGGAGCCGAGGACTTCGACCCGACCCTCTACGGGATGAGTGCCTCCTACGACGATCAGGGCAACTACCTCTATCCGGAAGGATTCGACCCGGAGACGGGTGAATGGCTCGCGGGCTACGAGGAGCAGCGTGCCGCCTGGGAACAGCAGTACGCCGAAGCCCATGCTCGCTGGGAAGCCCACAAGAAGCAGGTGGAAGACGCCGAAACCGCCGATGGTGCGGCGGCCACGCCGGACCCGGCAAGCTACTCCTCGACCACGGATCAGCCCGCGGCTCCAACCCCTGCCACGCCGGAAGGTTCACTAGCCTCCGACGAGGCCCTCCAGGCGCTGCGGCAGAAGCTGACGGGCGGCAACTGAGGTCTTCAGCTCGCCGCTGAGGTAAGCCGTAGGCTCGTCGAGTGCTCAGAGTGGGGCTCACCGGAGGAATCGCCTCGGGCAAGACAACGGTCGCCAACGAGCTGGCTCGCCACGGCGCTGTGATCATCGACGCGGACGAGCTCGCACGTGAGGTGGTCGAGCCGGGCACGCCCGGACTTGCCGCCGTTCTCCGCCGGTTCGGCG
>DATFQP010000391.1:0-2014 GCA_035264145.1 Propionibacteriaceae bacterium | reverse complement strand
CACCGGCCCCAGAGCGCGATCGCGCGAGCGGGACAACACAGTGAACAGGCCCATTCGGCGGGTCGCTTTCGTCGTCATGATCATGTTCGGATTGCTGCTGGCGAACGTCACCTACATGATGATCTTCCGGCAGTCGGCGCTCGCTGCAGAACCCCACAACCGGCGGGTCCGGGACGCGGAGTTTGCCCAAGATCGGGGCTCGATCCTGGCCGCCGGGAAGGCCGAGATTGCGACCACCAAGTCCAGCAAGGACCGCTTCAAGTACCAGCGCACCTATCCCCAAGATCGGCTCTATGCCCCGGTCACCGGCTATTTCTCCTACGACCGCGGCCGGACCGGGCTGGAGAACAGCTACAACGCCCAGCTCGCCGGGACCGATGACGCCTTGTTCGTACGCAGGCTGATCGACCTCGCCACCAATCGCAGCCCTCAGGGAGCAAGTGTTCAAACGACGATTGTCCCGGACGCTCAACGAGCCGCCGCAGAAGGGCTGGGGTCGCAGAAGGGTGCCGTGGTAGCCCTCGATCCGAAGACCGGTGCAGTGCTCGCGATGGTGACCTCGCCAAGCTTCGATCCCAATGAGATCGCCAGCCACGACCTTGACCAGTCGGCGAAGGCGTACGAGCGGCTTGTCAAGGATCCGAGGAAGCCGTTGTCCAACCGCGCAGCGCGCGAGATCTACCCGCCGGGCTCGACGTTCAAGCTGGTGACAGCAGCTGCGGCACTGGCGGACGGCAAGACCGCCGATAGCACGATCGAGTCCCCGGTTGCACTCAAGTTGCCGGGCACCAAGACGTACCTGAGGAACTCGGCCCCTTGTGGCGGCACCGAGATCACGATGACTCAAGCGTTGAAGGTGTCATGCAATACGGCGTTCGCCAACCTGGGGATGGATGTCGGGGAAGAGAAGCTCCGTGCGCAAGCCGATAAGTTCGGCTTCGACCAGCGACACCTCGACGACCTGGGCGGAGTGGCGAGCAAGTTCCCGGACCAGCTAGACGACGCGCAGTTGGCGCTGAGCTCCATCGGTCAGTATGACGTCGCCGCCACGCCGCTGCAGATGGCGATGGTCACCGCAGCCATTGCCAACGACGGCGTGCTGATGGACCCGTACGTGGTCAGCATGGTCCAGTCACCAGACCTCAAGCCGATCTCGACGCACAAGCCCCAGAAGCTCTCCGACCCCATGCTGCCGGCCAACGCCAAAGAGCTGCAGGAAATGATGGTGACGGTCGTGGAGGAGGGCACCGGCCGCAACGGACAGATCCCCGGTGTCACCGTAGGCGGAAAGACGGGCACTGCGCAGTCGGATCCCACGCGTAAGCCGTTCGCCTGGTTCACGTCGTTTGCACCGGCCGACGACCCGAAGGTTGCCGTCGCCGTCATCATAGAAGACGCGTCGATACCCCGCGAGGAGATTGCCGGCGGGCGGCTGGCCGCGCCCATCGCCCGAGATGTCATGGAGGCGGTCTTGTGAGGCGGCTATTTCTTTCCCGGGCGGCTCCTGGCGGAGAATAGCTCGGGGTGCAGGAAGGGCCTGGTCGACAGATCGGGTTGAGAGAGGAAATTCGTGGACATGATCGGCGACCCGGTGGTGGTCGGAGGGCGCTACGAGCTGGGCGCGTTGCTCGGTCGGGGTGGCATGGCGGAAGTTCGCAGTGCCGTCGACAATAGGCTCGGCCGGGCCGTCGCAGTCAAACAGCTCCGCGCGGATCTGGCTATCGATCCCACCTTCCAAGCTCGTTTCCGCCGGGAGGCCCAGTCGGCCGCGGGCCTCAATCACCCGACGATCGTCGCCGTCTACGACACCGGAGAAGAGCCGGATCCGACCAGCGGAATCTCCATCCCATACATCGTGATGGAGCTTGTCGAGGGCACGACGTTGCGCGACGTGCTGCGCGACGGCCGCAAGATTCTCCCCGAACGGGCCCTCGAACTGACGGCTGGCGTCCTGGACGCACTGGCCTACAGCCACAAGGCGGGCATCATCCACCGGGACATCAAGCCCGCGAAC
>DATFQP010000390.1:0-4369 GCA_035264145.1 Propionibacteriaceae bacterium | reverse complement strand
CTCCGACCCTCACCGAAGCGCTTGCTGCCGTTGGTGGATCAGACCAGGACCCGAGCGCTGCGACCGTGGCCGTGTCGCGGTCTGATGTCGCCGCCTATGCCCAGCTGCGGGCGAGCGTGCAATCGCTGATCCACGGTTACGAAGACGTTGCGGCGATGTTCGCCTCTTCCTTCGGCTCGACTCGCTGATTTCTTCTCGAACCAAGAATGGACTTCCTCATGAGCGTGAACGACAACAGATCCGATCCCATGCAGTCACTCACTCGCTGTCCATACCGTCTCGCTCGGGAAACAATAGCCATGATCGAAGGACGGCACGATCCCGACCGCTCGCTGCTGATCAACTACTAAGCACATGGCCGCAGCTGCTGGCAGAGTAAAGCTCCGGGAAGCCATCGATCCGCTTGTGCTAGCCGTCGACGTCGGCTCGACCGCGAGCCGCGGAGACGTCTACGACGCAGCGGGACGTCCGGTCCAGGGCGGTCGGGAGAAGGTTCCGCACCACTTCACGACCCGTGATGACGGCGCTATGCGGGTTCTCGTGCACAGCACCCCCCAGGAGATACCGTCCGGGCTCTGGTGCTATCGGGTCGACGGCTCGCGCTCGCTGTTGGGTGGAGCTGTTAACGACGTGGGCCGTGTCGTCAGCTGGCTGCAGTCCATGGTGCGGTTCCTACCCGGGGACGACTTCAACCTGATTCTGGCTGCGGCGCCGCAGGCCAGCACTCCTATCGTGTTGCCTTACTTCTCCGGAGAGCGCAGCACGGGTTGGGCGGCCAACGCGCGGGCGGTCTTCGCCGGAGTCTCCGCTGCCACGACGGGCGCACTGCTTTCCCGCGGAGCCATGGAAGGCGTCGCGATCTCTTACGCCAGGATCGCCGATCAGCTGCGATCGGTGGCCGGTCAGCCGCAACTGATCCTGGCCAGTGGCCGGGTAACCCAGGACTTACCGGCCTGGCTGCAGATACTCGCAGACGTGCTCGAGGCGACTGTCATTCCCGTAACGATCAAGCGCTCCACACTGCGGGGTACCGCTCTGATTGCGCTCGATGTTATGGCGCCAGACGTAGCTCGAACGGCTTCGGCTACCGGTGAGATCCGACAACCCGTCGCCGATCGAGCTGCCCCGTACAGAGCTCGCAAGCAGGACTACCAGGCTCTCTGCGGGGCAGCGATCGCGCTGGCCGGAGCGGAGCCCCGGCCACAGTCGGGCATCGTTGGTCGTGCCAGCTCGCCGCTGCGGAGGGCAACTTCTGGCAAATGATTGCGGGATGATAGCAACCATGACTGAATGCATATGTGAATGCCGAGCCACACCCGGATCTGACCGCCGCTCCGTACGGATTGGACGCGGAAGCGATCGCTTGGGTAGAGAGCACCATCGACTCGATGGCTGACGATGAGAAGGTCGGTCAGCTGTTCATCAACTTGAACAACCGGTTCGACGACGACTTCGTCAATCACATCATCGACACCTATCACCCCGGTGGTATGCGCTATAACCACACCGACTCGGCCAGTGTCCAGGCTCATATCCGGCACGCTCAGAGCCGGTCGGAGATTCCCCTATTGGTGGCCTCGAACATTGAGGCCGGCGGCAACGGCGCCTGCACCGATGGCACGCACGTCGCCACGCCGTTGCAGACCGCGTCAACTCCCGACACAGATGCCGCGAGGCAGATGGGCCTGGTTGGTGCTCGGGAGTCGCGGGCCCTGGGCTGCAACTGGGCTTTCACACCGATAGTGGACATCCACTCGAACTGGCGTAACACCGTGATCGCCACCCGGGCCTTCGGCAACAACCATGAGACCGTGACCACCTACGCTCAGGCCTATTGCGATGGTGTCCGCGAGGGCGCCGGCGACCGCCCTATCGCGTTGTGCATGAAGCACTTCCCTGGTGATGGCCGCGATGAACGCGACCAGCATGTCGTCACTTCATACAACGACTGTTCGGTGGAGGAGTGGGACGCCAGCTATCGGAAGATCTGGGAGTGGGGAATCGGTGCCGGCATCGAGTCGATCATGGTCGGCCACATCATGTTGCCGGAATATTCCCGCAAGCTTCGTCCCGGTATTAAAGATGCCGACATCCTGCCGGCGACCGTGTCACCTGAACTGCTGACCGACCTACTCCGAAACGACCTTCGCTTCAACGGCGTCATCCTTACTGACGCCTCAATCATGGTGGGACTCACCTCAACCCTGCCTCGCGAGCGTCAGATGGTCCAGGCCATCACGGCCGGCTGCGACATGATCTTGTTCTTCCGCAATCACGATGAGGACTTCGGCTACGTTCGCGATGCCGTCCAATCAGGTGAGATCACCGCGGAACGGCTTGACGACGCGCTCACTCGCATCCTCGGCCTGAAGGCCAAGCTCGGTCTGCACCGGCGCGACAAGGACGATTTGGTACCGCCAGTCGAGGAGCTAGATGTTGTCGGCTGCGCGGAGCACCACGAGATCGCAGCTCGGATTGCGGACCGGACTATTGCGCTGCTCAAGGACACCGCGGGAACGTTGCCGCTGGATACGACCCGGCATCGGCGGCTCCGTCTCTACTGCCTGGAAAGCGCCCCCGACTTCACCGGGGTAACACCGGAGTTCAAGCGTGTCGCTATCGACGAGCTGACTGCTGCCGGGTTCGAGGTGAGCGTGTACAAGACGGTGCAGGAGCTTGCCGCCGAAGGGCAGCGACCTGACATGCAGACGTTCATTTCCGCGGAGACAGAGGGATACGCCGACAAGTACGACGCCGCGTTGATCGTGGCCAACGTGTCCGACTTCGCCCAGCAGGGCGCACTGCGAATCAAGTGGTCGATGCCGATGGGGCCCGAGATGCCCTGGTATGCCGCGGAAGTGCCCACTGTCTTTGTCTCACTGAATATGCCGAATCACCTGATCGATGTGCCCATGGTGAAGACGGCGATAAACGCCCACACGCCGACGAAAGAAACGGTGCAGGCGCTCGTTGCGAAACTCATTGGACGCAGCGAGTTCACCGGCACGCATAACGACAACGTCTGGTGCGATTCTTGGGACACCAGACGCTGACCTCCCGCGCGGCCACTCCTTTGGCTGCTGGAGGCGTCTGTGGTCGAGCGGGACTGTCATTCTCTGGACGACTCAAACAGATACCGGCAATGCTCGCCCAAGGGACATCAGTTGGGAAGTTCGCCCGAGTTCCTGACAAAACGCCGCCGCAGTCCGGCGACATCTAGGACAACTCCTTGCCTCTAGCCCGTGTTGGCCATTCGTTGATGGCGGCGATGCGGATGGTGGCGAGGTAGCGGTCGGCGAGTTTCTCGTATCGGCTGGCTACTGCCCGGTTGCATTTGAGCTGGCTGATGCCGCCCTCGAGGGCGTGGCGGGTCAAGCGCATCATCAGCGGGGGCGCCTCCCTGCCAGCCGGTCGTCACACAGGCAACCCCGCTTCCCGCTCCAGTGAGCGGCATGCCGCCTCGGCCGCGGGCAATCGCAGGCAAAGCGCCCACGCGAACACCGCACAACCCGCGAACCAAGGCCAGCACCGCATGCGCCAGGCCCGGCCGGTGTTCCAGCACTGGTCGGGCCACTTACATGTGGAGTAGTTGATCTTGATATGGTTGATCCACCAGACCAAGATCAGGATTTGGTACACACTGGGTACACAAGCCATTCGCAAACGTCAAACGGCTGCCAACGCTCGACTTGACCAAATGGCCGAGTCAGCTCGCACATTCACCGGTTACCAACGCCAGCCGTTAACCCCTGATTGGCCCTCTCAAGGCGGTAGCGCGGGTTCGAATCCCGTCGGGGCTACCATGGAAAACCGCCGCTGACCAGGCCTGCTATTACGACGCCAGGCCCATGTGACCTTTCTCGGTCGCGTCCAAGGCCGCCACCTGCCGAGTCAAGTAGTCATACCCGGATCCCGCGGTGAGCTTGTGCAGGCTCATCGTCACACCAACCCGAAGGGGGTACAAGCCGCCGGGGCGGTCAGGGCGACCCGAGTTACTTCCGGCGGTGGGCCTCTATGTTGCAAGCCCTGTGCGGGAGGTATCCCAGATGTGTGAGGTGCTTGGGGGTACGAGTGGGGGTACGTTGCTGAGAGGTGGGTGTGGTCGAACGCCGCAGCGAAGAGCAGAGTTCGAGGCTGGAAGCTTTGCCACGCAGCTTGCCTTCAGGCAGTCAGTCGTGCCTCATTTGCGTCGACCGCACCCACTTTGGCCAAGATCGGCCAGGCCGGGTGGGGAGGCTGGTTGGCCCGAGCGGCGGCATTTGCAGCGTCGTGACGCATGGTGGTGAACACGATGTCGGAGAGTCGCCTTTTCAAGCAGCGCAAGGCTTCCCGTTTCGTCTTGCCGGCAGCGCGTTTGCGTTCGTAGTAG
>DATFQP010000389.1:0-6159 GCA_035264145.1 Propionibacteriaceae bacterium | reverse complement strand
CCGTTCACCTTGTTGTACGCGCACATGATCGTCCACGGCTGACTGGCCTTGACGACCCGCTCGAAGGCGGGCAGGTAGATCTCGCGGAGGCTGCGCTCGTCGATCTGGGCATCGACCCGGAGCCGGTCGGTCTCCTGGTTGTTGGCGGCGTAGTGCTTCACCGACGTGCCGACGCCGCGGGACTGGATGCCGTCGACGATGCCGACCGCGAGCTCGCCGGCCAGGAACGGGTCCTCGGAAAAGTACTCGAAGTTCCGACCACACAGCGGCGACCGCTTCATGTTGATGCCGGGGCCCAGGATCACCGACAGGTTGCAGGCCCGCGCTTCCTGAGCCAGCGCCTGGCCGATCCGGGTCAGCAGATCCGGGTTCCACGCCGAGGCGATCGCCGAAGCGGTGGGGAAGCAGGTCGCCGGCACCGATCCGCCCAGCCCGAGGTGGTCCCCTTCACCCGGCTGCGCCCTCAGCCCATGTGGCCCGTCGGAAACCATGATCTTCGGGATGCCGAGTCGCTCCACCGGCGCGGTGTACCAGAAGGAGGAACCGCTGGTCAGCGAGGCCTTCTCCTCCAGCGTCAGCTCGTTCAGCAGCCGGTCGATGTCGAGGCTCATGGGCTACTTCACCTTCTTGATCGGCAAGACCACCAGAGCACCGATCAACCCCGCAACGCCCGCGGTGTAGAGCAGCAGTGAGTAGTTCTGGTTGTTGACGCTGTTGAAGGAGAGCAGCGCCGCGCCGATCACCGGGGCCACGGTCTGCGGCAGGGCGTTGGCCATGTTGAACACCCCAAGATCCTTGCCGGCGTCATCGGGGTTGGGCAGCACGTCGACGACCAGCGCCAGATCCACCCCCACGTAGATGCCATACGCCACCCCCAACACAGCCTCGACCACGTAGAAGCCGGTCACGGTATCGACGAACGCCAACATGACGATGCCGACCGCGAACAGCAGCGTCGAGCCGGCCACCAGGAACTTCCGCCGACCGGTGCGGTCGGAGATCTTCCCGGCCACCCAGCTCGTGGCGACCAGGGCGATCGTGTAGATCAGTACGCCGATGGTGACCGCTGCGGGGGCCTCGCTCTCGGGCAGGCCGAGCTCGTCCCGGATATAGAACAGCCGGAAAGTGGTGAACATGAACGTCGCCAGCGTGATCAGGAACCGGGACCACCAGGCGAACGCGAAGTCGGGGAACTTGAGCGGGTTCAGCCAGAATGTGGTGATCCACTCCCCCGCGGTCATCCGGGGAGGCTTCACCGGCATGTGCTGGTCCGGCAGGACGATGGCAAACAGGATCATCGCGCCGATCGCGAAGATCGACGGCACCACGAACAGGATGAACAGCTGGTCCTGGAACAACTGGGCGAGGTAGGTGCCGCCGAGGATGCCGACGTTCTGCGCGATACCCAGCAGGGCGGACACGCTGCCGCGCTGGAACTTGGGCACCTGGTCGGAGACGGTCGCGATGAACGGCGCCAGCGTCGCATTGGCTCCCAGCTGAGCGAGGCACCAGCCGGCCGTGATCACCGGAACCGTCTGACCGAGAGCCATCACCACGAACGCAAGCGTCATCACAACCGTCCCCGCCACGATCCAGGGACGTCGCCGTCCCCAACGGGCCGTGGTGCGGTCGGACAGCCGGCCGAACAACACGTTGCCGATCACGGCGAACAGAGCACCGAAACCGGCGATCACCCCGATGGCCGTGGTCTGCTGGGCGAGAGGGACCACCGCCTGCACCTTCAGCCCGATCCCGATGATCGCCGGACCCAACAGCGCGATGAAGAAGACCAGCTGAGCGAAGACCAGCGCGCCGACGTACTTCGGCCCGACCTCCTTGGTGGGCTCCTTGAACCAGTGGTGCTCGTGCGGATCCGCGACGTCCAGTCCAGTGGCCGCATCATCAGTCGGCGGCGGATCACCATACGGGCTACCTGGAGTATTGCTCATGATCCTCCCTCAGTGCGGGACCACCGTCGCCGCGGCGATCAGTGAAACGTGGTAGTCGGGAGACAACCCCAGCCTCAACGAGTACGAGCGACCGGGACCTGTTGGAGGCTGTGACCAAATACACTAACCAAGCAGTCGGTAGGTATGCAATAGACCAACCAAGCAGTCGGTATGTTTGCGAGAGAGGAGTCCGCGTGAACGACCAGGTGAGTGGACCGAGAGCCGCGCGAGGTGCCGCGGCTCGCGATCGGGTGGTCCGCTCGGCCCTGCAGGCCTACGCCACCAACGGATACGCGGGGTCCTCCCTGGCCGGGATCGCAACCGCTGCCGGGCTCACGAACGCCGGGCTGCTGCACCATTTCCCCAGCAAGGAGGAGCTGCTGGTGGCGGTGCTCCAGGAGCGCGACCGGGTCGACGGCGAGCGGTTCCACCTCCGCGGGCTCGTCGGCCTGGAGGCCCTTGACGCCTTGGTCCACTTGGTTGAGGCCAACACGTCGACCCCCGAGCTCGTCCGCGCCTTCACGGTGCTGATGGGCGAGAGTGCTGCGGAGGACCACCCGGCCAGCCAATGGTTTCGGGAGCGGTATCCACGCCGTTGCGACAACTTGGCCGCCGCGCTGCATGCAGGTATGGATCGCGGGGAGATCCGGCCGGACACCGACTGCGACGCCGTCGCCGTGGAGATCATCGCCATGATGGACGGCCTACAGGTGCAATGGGTCCTCGACCCGGAGCGCGTCGACATGGCCCGGATCTTCACGCACTACATCGGCACCGTCCGCCAAGCCCTGCAGGTCCCGGTCGATCAGTCGCCCTGATCGGGCGCCGTCACCACGATCTCCGCCGCCAGCGGCCGGTCACCGGCGCTCCGACCGGCCGACAGGCGGAACGCACCCGGTTCGGTACGCCAGCCGTGCTCGGCCACCGACCAGTGCTGGAAGGCACGCGGGCTGACCTGAACGTCCACCTCCCGTACCTCACCGGGGTCCGCCGTGACCACGGCGAAGCCGGCCAGCCAGATCGCCGGACGCCGGACCGTGGACTCGGATCTCTCGAGGTACACCTGCACCACCTCCTTGCCCCGCCGATTCCCGATGTTGGCTATGCGCACCCGCACGGTGACATCCTCGCCGGCGGCGAGGACGGCGGGCGCCGCGATTGTCTCGTACGCCCAGTCCGTATAGCCGAGGCCGTGACCGAACCAGTACGCCGGATGCCGGCCCGTCCGTACCCAGGCCCGGTAGCCGACGTCCAGGCCCTCGGCGTACGGCAGTACGCCGTCGACCGGCCGGGTTGTCCACACGGGCACATCCGCGTCGTCGGCTCCCCACGTGGTCGCCAGTCGACCCCCCGGCTCGGTCACACCGAGCAGGACCTCGGTGAGCGCCGCCGCCGCTTCCTGTCCCCCGAACTGAGCCAGCAGGAGCGCGCTGACCTGGGCTCGCCATGGGGTCGCCACCGGAGCGCCCGAGATCACGACCACGACGGTCCGCGGGTTTACCTTGGCGACCTGGCGCACCAGCTCGTCCTGGCGTCCGGACAGCGAGGTGGTCACCCGGTCCCGGCCCTCGGTCTCCAGCTCCTCGTCGGTGCCGACGACGACCACCGCCACGTCGGCGGCGCGCGCCAGCGCGACCGCGGTGGCCAGCTCCTGGTCAGGCTCGGCCTCGGGTGGTCGAAACCCCAGCACCGCCTTGACGAAGTCATCATCGTGCTCCGGTCGGTGCCGAAGTACCAGGTCGAGCTGCTCGCCCTCGGCAAGCTCTCGATCGACGCTGCGTCGTGGTGGGTCGAGAAAACTGCTGGCGAAGCTCGGCCTCTCGGGCCGAACGACCTCGGCTAGCACCACCTGCCCGTCGAGCTCGAGCTGGAAGTGGCCCACGCCAGCCACCCCGAACCGCCAGGTGCCCGCCGCGGCGACGCGCACCCGGGTCGCGATCTCGACGGTGGCGCGGCGCGGCAACTGGTCACCGAACCAGACCAGCCGGCCGTCCGGACGGTGCTCGTTGCGGATCTCCCGGCCCTCGGCATCGACATAGCGAACATGTACGCCGGGTCGGCCACAAGAGATGCAGGTCGTCATCGCCGCTGTGACGGGCCAAAGGCCCTCGCGGATCGGCGCTCCCACCGCGTGCTCGATGTGAGCCGTCGGGCCCATCGCTGTTCTCAAGGCCTCGAGGAGCGACGTCGAGTACGGCGGCACCACCGCGGAGCTGCCACCACCTTGGACAGGCATGTCGGCGGCGTTCGGACCGAGGACGGCGAGCCGCCGCATCGACACCGGATCGAGCGGCAGCACACCCGTGTTGCTCGCCAGCACGACGCTGGCGGACGCCGCCTCTCGTAAGAGGTTCCGCAGCGCGTCGCCGTCGGGCTGGGCTTCCGCCGACGCCTGGAAACGGCGCCGGTCCTCCGAACGCCGGGGCGCGAGGGCGCCGACCCGGACGGCGAGCCGAAGAAGGCGACGGACCTTGTCGGTGATGATCCCGTCCGCTACCCGATCCGTGCTGACCGCAGCCAGAAGGGCGGGCCCCCAAGGGCCTCGAGGACCCGGCATCACCAAGGTGAGGCCACCTCGAGCTGCGGAGTCGGTGGAGCGAGTCGCGTACCAGTCGGACACGACGACACCGTCGAAACCCCACTCCTTAACCAGTGGGGTCGTAAGGAGAGAGTTCTCCGTCATCGTCGCCCCATTGACACTGTTGTAGGCCGCCATCACCGCCCAAACGCCCGCCGAGGTGACAAGCTGCTCGAAGGGTGCCAGGTAAACCTCCCGCAGCGTCTGGTCATCAACCCGCACATCAACGGTGAACCGGTTGGTTTCCGCGTCGTTGGCGACGTAGTGCTTAGCGGTGGCAGCCACGCCATGCCGTTGGAGGCTCGTGACATAGGCAGCCCCTAGACGCCCAATCAGCAACGGGTCCTCCGACAGATACTCGAAGTGACGACCAGCCAGCGGCGAGCGCTGAAGGTTCACAGTGGGGGCGAGAACCACGTCGACGCCCTTGCGCGTGGCCTCCGCCGCCACCTCCTCAGCGAGGCGACCGATCAGCCCAACGTCCCAGGTCGACCCCAACGCGGCTGGTGAAGGGAAACAGATCGACGGATCCCCAACGCTCCACCCCTCTCCCCGAACGCCCGCAGCACCGTCGGAGAAGACCAGTTGTCGGAGCCCAACAGCGCTCATGGGCTTGGTGCGCCAGAATTCACCGCCAGTGAGTAAGTCAACGCTGCTGGGCAGGTCGAATAACTGCAGGGTCCTATTGACGAACTCCTCCGTTTCGATGGCAACATCAGGCGATCCGGAGGCTCCGGTCTGATCAGAAGGGCCCGCGGGTAGCCCGTCAAGTGGGATATCGTCGCCCCGCGCACCTGACAACGGACGCCTCCGATCTCGACAGCCCTGGCCGCCAGAACGACGATGCTGGCTTCCGCGAGCCTAAGGAACGTGCCGGAATGGGCTCTTGCCGCAACCATAGGACTGTCGTCCGTCCTGCTACACGGCCACGTCAGGCAACGCGACTCGGTGGCAACGTTTCTCCAGCAGCTGCCGGATGGGCCTATCTGGCTCGACGTGTTCCGGACAGCCGTGGCGCTAGGTGGATGTGGCCTCGTCTGAAGCCGTGGTGGTGGCGCTGGCCTTGGTGGGGCGGTCCAGCTGGCTGGGCTGCAGGGCGTCGGCGGTCGGTGTGGCGGGCTCGGCGGTGTAGACGAGCAGCGTCTGGCCGGCGTCGGCGGTGAGCTCCATCGCCTCGTAGGTGAGGTCGAGGTCGCCGAGGAGCGGATGATGCAGCCGCTTGGCGCCCGTGCGGTGGAACCTCACATTGTGGGCGGCCCACCGGCTGCGGAACTCTTCGCTTCGGGTGGACAGCTCCCCGACGAGGTCGGTCAGTCCGCGGTCGTAGGGGTTGCGGCCCGCTTCGGCGTGGAGGATCGCCACGATGTCGTCAGCGGTCTTCTCCCAGTCCCGATAGAAGTGGTGGCCGGATAAGGCTCCTCGTGTACGCCTCCCGCGGTGATCAGGCGCGGTGCAACGACGACGGCCGCCGGCACCCCAGGCCCGCAGCCCGGCATGAACCTCGCCCGGACTGGATCGCCTACTCGCTGGGCGCTAGAGCTCCGCGCGGAGGATGGACGCGGCGCCCGCCATGGCACGCATCTTTCCCTCGGCGCTCGCCCGAGGGAGGTACTTCATCCCGCAGTCGGTGGC
>DATFQP010000388.1:0-2942 GCA_035264145.1 Propionibacteriaceae bacterium | reverse complement strand
GCCAACCGGTGTCGAGAGCTACAGTCGCCGGCGGTGCAGAATCTCTCCCCAGGCTGGAGTACGGCCTGCAGGAAAAGCTCAGATTGTCGTTAACCGGGAAGTTGCCTGGGTATGTCCGTGGAAGGTGGTGTCCGTATCTAGGCTGGCCAAGTCCGGGCACTGATGTGGCTATGGGGAGTCAGATCTATGTGCATGACAGGACGAGTCGGCACAATTTGCTGGACAGCTTGCATCTCTTCGGTTGACGGCGGTGCGTCATGACTGGTGAATCCGCGACCACCAACCGACCACCCACACGCTGGGCGAGTTGGGAGCTGGCCGCCTTCGCCGAGTTGACCAAGATCATGCTCGAAGACCACTCCCTGGACCAAACGCTGGGACGGATTGCTGCGCTGGCCTGCGAGGCCATCGGGGACATTACTGAGGTGTCGGTGACCATGATCGACGGCGACAAGGCGACAACCGTAGTCTTCACCGGTCCGCTGGCGGTCCATCTTGACGAGCGGCAGTACGAGAACGGGTCCGGGCCTTGCCTGGACGCGGCGATCACTGGTCAGACCATCATTGTCGATCTTGACGCCGACAACCCGTATAGGGATTTCAGTAACGTCGGGCGGCGGGCCGGGGTCACCCACATCGTCTCAGTCGGCCTTCCTCTTCCGCAACGAAGGGCGGGTGCGCTCAACTTGTATGCCTCGACGCCCGAGCCGCTCGCCGACCGCGCCATTGAGCGGGCTCAAGTGTTTGCCAACTACGCCGGGGTGGCAGTCGCTAATGCCGCCCTCGACAACCACACCGCCGAGCTCGCGGACCAGATGCGTGCAGCCATGCAATCCCGATCCGTCATCGAGCAAGCGAAAGGCATCCTGATGGAGCGGCTCGGCTGCGACGCCGACAACGCGTTCAGCTATCTCTCCAAGCTTTGTCAGCGCAGCAACCGCAAACTGGGCGATATCGCCCAGTGGCTTGTTGAAAACCCCAGTTTTGGTCAGCCCGGCTGTGAACCCCCGTCGTTTCAATATGGTGGCCTGCGCCACGGCTGACTGATAGTGCAGCCACGGCAGAGGTAGAGGCCAGTCCGACATGCTCACCCGTTTCGCGGAGCGGACCGACCTCGAAGTCGTCATACTCGCTGGTCGTTACACGCTCCGGGAGCAGGGGCCGCTCCACGACGTGCTGCCCGCCTCGAACGGCGCGTGAGCGTCGCCGCCGGCGTCTTCAACTCCGGCATACCGAACTGATTCGGACCTGAACCCTTTCGTAGCCTGCTGGCGGCCCGAGCCGCTGCGGAGATGTTCGAAGAGTCCCTTGTCGAGGTTCTCCCAACGGCGCCGCCTGGTCTGGGTCGCTTCCCCGCAGAGCTAATAGCCGCTAGTCCTGGAGTCGTCACCCACGACATCGCCGCCCATGATCCCGGGTGACGTCGTGCAAATTCACTGCAACGCTACCTGTCGGCGCCCGCCTGAGAGTCCGGACTTGGGGCCTTTGCTGACGCGGGTTTCTCACGGTCGTCCCCGCTTCCGACACTGGGATCGCCTGGTCGGACATCCAGGTCTCCTTGCTCCTCCCACACGTACGACGGCAGCACGAGATGGCAGCGATCGTTCCACCGCACCATCACGCGTTGCTCCCGCTCATAACCGAGTACACTGATCGTGGCTGGCGCGAGAGCGAAGAGCCGGCCAGTCTCCGGTGGAAGGCCCAGCCAGCGCGCAGTGAGCACCCGTAGGTAGTGGCCATGGGCGAACAAGACTGTCTCCTCGTCGGTCGCCAGCGCGTTCGCTATCACCCGGTCGGCCCGTCCGCCGACGTCGGCCGCAGTCTCACCGCCCGGTACGCCGTCGCGCCAGATGGACCAGCCCGGCACCTCTTGCCGAATTTCGGCGGTTCGGCGGCCTTCGTACTCGCCGTAATCCCATTCCATGAGGTCGTCGCTGATTTCAGCATGCTCGGCCACGCCGGCGAGGCGACACGTCTCCAGCGCACGGGCCAAAGGACTGCTGAGCACCCGGCCAAATGTGCGTCCACGGAGCCGGTCGCCCAGAACCGTGGCTTGCAGCCGGCCCAACTCAGTCAACGGGATGTCGGTAAGGCCGGTGTGCCGGCCGTCGCGAGCCCATTCCGTCTCCCCGTGCCGAACAAGGATGAGGCGTAGTCCGCCGTGCTCCGCCACCGTTTCTCCTACCCGTCCCATCGTCGAAGGGATTACCGCCAGCATGCAGGGCGCTCGCCTGGCTGAATAGACCCGTAGCGAAATACGTCTCGCCGCAGGGATGTCATGGCCTTTCGCAGCGAGCCCCTCGCCTGTCGTTGCCAAGGCCTCCAGGCTTCAGAGGTCTTTGCGCCAGCGGCCGCGCAAGTAGTGCGCTGCCGCTTTGGGCTGGCGGTCGCGGGTGAAGACACCCTTCTTGTTCCCGCCGACCCGCATGATGCCCGACGTGGTGGTGAAGTCGGCGAAGTTCCACACCTGTTCGCCAACCACGGCGTCGATCCGGTCGAACACCCGGTGATTCATGTCCAGGTATTCGACCTGATATTCCTCGCTCCACGGGTTTTCGGCCGCCAACGAATGCAAGCCGGGGTAGGTGTCTGCGCCATACTCGGTGATGATGATGGGCTTGCCTTCGCCGGCCCAGGCGGTCAGCTCCTCCTCCCAGGCCAACTCGGCTGCTGCCAGGTCCCCGGTGTTGACATACCAGCCGTAGTAGCGGTTGAGCATTAGCACGTCCCCGAACTGCGAAACCCGGCACTTGCCGTGTGGTGCCAGCATGACGTTGACGAAGCCGACGGGCCGGGTGGGGTCGGCCTCCCGCGCGACATCGAACAGGGGGCGGAAGTAGTTCTCCGCGCCCTCGGTGTCGGACTCCGGCTCGTTGGCGATGCTCCACAGCACCACGCTGGGGTGGTTCTTGTCGCGGGCGATCAGCTCCCGAATTGCTTGG
>DATFQP010000387.1:0-2093 GCA_035264145.1 Propionibacteriaceae bacterium | reverse complement strand
GGCAGATCCAATTGCTCGCTGGCAAGGGCAAGAATGAGTGAGCCGATGACCACGCCCATACTGGCGACGGCTATTGCCCAGAGCATCCACCCGTGGGGTGATCTCTTCGAGTCAGCCCTTGCCGGTTCGGCGCTGGGGGGAACCGGCGAGACGAGGTCCGTCATGGGCGACCTTCCTCCCCGCGCTGCATCTGCCTAACAGGCTCCAGTATTCGCGTGTTTGCCGGCGCGCGATAGGGATTGCGCTCAAGACCGGATGAACGGAGGTCCCCAGAAGTCAGGGCGTCCAGCCGAGCCAGGCTCCACCGGCGTTCATGCCGCCGAACCAGATGCCAGCAGCAAGGAAGGGCAGCGGCACCACCCACAGCGGCTTGCGCCTTATCCAAAAGCAGCCAAGCAGGAACAAAGCGAGCCAGACCCCGATAAAGGCCCCGACCGCCCAGCCAGGGGCCATCAGCCCTGATGCGAAATAGAAGGGCGCAAGAGCGAGCATGGCGACCAGGGCCAGCCCGGCGACGACGTATTTGGCGATCGTGCGAGCGTCGGGTGACCTGCGACCCTCGGACGGCATAGCGCGATCGTCGGGTGGCATAGCGGCATCGTTTCACGCGGAGTGACAACTAGTGCTGATCCCGTGGATCGGCACCCATCGCCGTGCGGTTGATTTCCGGAGGTGGACCTGCCGAGGTCAACCTCCGGAGGAAGTGACTGACGGGCTGAATCAGTAGAACTCTTCGGTGTTGATGACATTGCGGAGGGGCTGCCCGTCCAGCAACCGGGTGGCGTTGTCGCAGAACAACTCAGCGATCCGCCGGTCCTCGTGCTTGCTCAGCGCCGCGGTGTGCGGGCTGATCAGCACGTTGGGCAGCGACCACAAGGGGCTCTCAGGTGGCAGCGGCTCGGTGACGAACACGTCCAGGGCTGCGAACCCGACCTGGCCGGTGTGCAGCGCGTCAATAAGTGCAGTCTCGTCGATCACCGTGCCACGCCCCACGTTGACCACCGTGGCACCTGGCTTCAGCGCCGCGAAGAAGTCACCGCCCAGCAGGCCCGCCGTCGCGTCGGTGCCGGGTAGCGTGCTGATCACGGCATCCACTCGGCCGGCTACTTCCACAAGTTGGTTGGGATGGACCACCTCATCGACCCCGTCCATCGTGACCTCTCGTCGGCTGGTGCCGAGGATGGTTCCGCCAAAGGGAGCCAGTAGCTCCACGACTCGGCGGCCGATGCCGCCAAGGCCGATGACAAGCATCGTTTGCTCAGCCAGTTGGCCCATCATCCAGCGGCCGCTCCAGACCCGCTCAGATTGTTGTCTCGTCAGTCGAGGAAAGTCTTTGGCTCCCGCCAGCACCCCGAAGATCGCGAACTCCGCAAGTGGGCCGGAATGCACGCCGGCCGAAGACGTGAAGATCAATTCGTTCAACTGTTCGTCGGTAAGCCCGGCCGCTTTCACGGTGGCGCCCCCGCCCGCGGCCATCGTGTGCACCCAGCGCAGGTGGGGATTCGCCTCGACCACGCGGTGCAAGGCCGCCGCATCCACGTCGGGGATGCCGTACAGAGCGTCCGCCCCGTCCAGTAGCTCCTCGTACCGCCGCTGCTGTTGTTCTGTCCGGCTGAACGAAGGGTCCCCGGCAAAGTCGGCCGGGTGCCGCATGGGCGGCAGGACGTCAGGGTCGTAGCGCAGCTTAATCCGCGGTTCCCGCTGGCGGAGCAACTCGGGAACGTCTGGTGGCACTGGCGCGGCGATCGCAACGCTGAGGCGGTCCATATGCCGAAGTATGTCGGCACCGGTCTACGCTCGCTGCAACGCGCAACGAGAGGAGCCCCGCGTGAGCCATGTGCCGTACGGCAACCGGCCGCTGAGGATCGGTGTCCAGCTCCAGCCGCAGCACGCGGACTATGCCGACTTGCGGCGCGCGGTCGACGCGGCCGAAGGGGCGGGGGTCGACGTGATCTTCACCTGGGACCACTTCTTCCCGCTCACGGGCGATCCGCAGGGCAAGCACTTCGAGTGCTGGACGATGCTGGCTGCCTGGGCAGAACAAACCCATCGTGTCGAGCTGAGCGCCCTGGTGACCTGTAACTCTTATCGCA
>DATFQP010000386.1:0-3293 GCA_035264145.1 Propionibacteriaceae bacterium | reverse complement strand
TTGTCTCCGCGCAATGACTATCGCGACTTCCGACGGCTGGTCGGCGCCGCCGGCCTGCGCCGTGTTCGGCTGCATGACCTGCGGCACACCGCTGCTTTCGCTTATGTTGGCCCAGGGCGTGAGCCCTCGCGTCGTGATGGAGATTCTTGGGCATTCACAGATCAGCGTCACGATGAACACTTACAGCCATGTCACGCCAGCCTCGTCGCGGGAAGCGGTGGCGCGGGTCGAAGGCTTGCTGTTCGAGGGTCATTCTGACTTCGAGTCATGATGTCTAGGCTGCTCGATAGGCTGCTTTTGCCGGGTCGATTGGCTCACAGTCGGCGGCCTGAGGCGGAGAACTGGCCGCCGACTAGGCCGGATAGAGAGCCGCCTCGGGGAATCGAACCCCGGACCTACGCATTACGAGCGAGTCCAGTGCTCAATGGCGGTCAACGATTAGTTCGATTTCAGCGTAGAACCATGGTCGGTTGTCAACGGCCAAGGCTGGCCAATATTGGCTGAACGGGGGCACGACGGGGGCACGGGGTTGTCGGGGAGCACCGCTGGCTCTCGCTCCTGATGACGTGGCCCGCCGCCCGTCCGCTGTCGATGAAGCTGTCAAATCAAGTCGCGAACCATGGCCATGCCTTCATGACGGAAGCCGACATCGGTCCAGTAAGTGCCTGCGTTCTTCATCCCGGGCGGCGCGATTGCCCTGCGGTAACCGAGCGTGGCGAGGGGGCCACCGGATCGGTAGACGAACTCGCCTAACGTGAACCCCTGGTACCTCGCCACGACGTAGTCGAGGTCAACCTGCGCTGATCCGTCCCCTACGTCTCGGGCCAGCACCACACCTACCGTCTCCGCTCCTCGAAGGATGAGAAAGCCGAAGTCAGTGCGAGCGGTGGCCTCTGCAGAGAATCCGGGATTGAACCGCTGAATGTCAGCATGGAACTGGTTCAGCAGGTACCTCAGGTAATCGGCCTCCGGCGAGACCTTGATCACCTCGAACGTCTCAACGTCGTGGCGTCGGCGGACAAGTCGACCGACGTAGAAGGCGTTGATTGCCGTGAGCACCAGATTCATGGCGACCATCGGCCATACAGCGATCGCTGCGTTGAATATCGTCAGAACTGCCGACGCGACACCGTTGAGGACCCGCAGACGCAGGATGCGGGTCTGGAGCACCGAGTAGACGAGCAGCGCAGACCCGGCCCAACCCAGTAGCTCCAGCGCTAGCAATGGACGACCCCAGTCATGGCCCCTCAGTTCCTGCCTGCTCGACGACCCGACCCGATTTGATCACAACAATTGACGTGATCGGCGTGGACTGCCGTGGCAGTCACCATCTGACGCTTCTATGTTTGTCAAGCAGCCGCCGGAGCTGCCAATCGCTGGGTGGTTAGCGTGGTGCTGGCGTTGAGGGCGCGGTAGAGCTCGCGGGCGATGTAGCGCTTGAGGCACCGTTGGATCTCACGGCTGGACTTGCCTTCGGCTGTGCGACGGGCGACGTAGTCCCTGGTCGTCGGGCAGCACCGCCTGCGGGTGATGGCGATGGTGTGGATTGCGCTGTTCAGTGCTCGGTCGCCGCCGCGATTGAGTCGATACCGAACCGTCTTGCCGCTGCTGGCTTGCAATGGGCTGGTGCCTGACAGCGCGGCGAAGGCGGCGTCGCTCCGGCACCGTCCGGGGTGAGAGAAAGACACGATGGCTTGAGCTGCGGTAACCGCGCCGATACCGCGGCGCTCGGTCAACCCGGGAGCCATCTCGTCCACGATGGTCTGCAGCTGAGCCCGGTTGGCCGCTAACGCGTGACGCCCCGCCCGTATGGCGAGAGCTAGGCGTCGAATCTCGCTGTGCCGCACCGCCTGCTCGCGGCTGGCCTGTGGTGGTTCCCGCCGCCGCGCCATGGCAAGGAGCACGGGATCGGTGAGCGTGGCACGAGCCATGTCACGTTCGGTGTCCTGCCCGCCCAGCAGCAGCGCGCGGAGCCGGTTGGTTTGGGCGGTATTGGCTACGGTGAGTTCGTGGCGGGTGCCGAGCAGGATCCGCAGCGCCTCACGGTCACCGTCGGCACGAGGTATGGGCAGCCGGTCGGCATCCAACCGCAGCGCTGCGAGCACCGCGAGATGGGCGTCGATCGGATCGGACTTGCCCTTCCCACGGCGGGCCTTGCGGTTGGGCTGCTCGCACTCGATGACGATCAGGCCGGCGGCAGCGACCGCGCGGGCCAGCCCGACACCGAAGCTGCGCGTGCCTTCAATCGAGACAACCACCCGCGGCCCCGGCGCATGATCGAGGATCCAGGCCAACAACTCGGCAAAGCCTGCGTTGTCATTACTGATCTTTCGTGTCCCGATCGGAGTACCGGTCGGGAGCGCGATCTCCACCTCATGAGTGTCGCGGTGAGTGTCGACACCAACCACGGCGTCGATGAGTTCTGCCAGCATGGGCATCGGCCGAGTCCTTTCTGCAGGGAGTTGGTCAACCGTCGGCACCGGCTTGGGTAGAGGTCACCGAGTGGCACATCTGTGATGGGTCACGCCCTCAAGCGGACAGGCTTCTGATCAGGCCAACTGGTGGGCCAGGCCGGTGCCGGCAACCACGACGGACAGGTCAGATGAAGGGCACGCCGCAACGGCCGAATCCGTAGAGAGTCACATCGGGTCACCGACACCGAGCCTGGTGGTTCTCCGCCCAGGAGCACCGCAACAACACTCACAGATCCGTAGGTCCATCCGAAGGGTCCGCGATGGTCCACCGTGGTCCCTGTCAGGCGGGTGATCGTGCGTGATGATCTTGGTGGACGGACTGATCCTCCATCGGGTTGCTGTCAGCGTTGCTGTCAGCGCGTCGATCATGAGGAGAAGTCTGCGTCGGCAGCAATTGATCATTTTGGCTTGGGAAATCATTATGAAAGATCGCTTCCATGAATGAAATCGCCGTCGCCTTGGCCGATGTCGTCGGAGATTGCGACAGCCCCGGATAAAGTCGCAAAAGGGCGCATCAAACGCCATCGACCACAACTGAAAATGATCATGGTGTGTGTCGACCTACTCGCCAGCATCGCGCAGCGCAAGGGCGCCACTCCGGGCCAGATCGCCCTGGCCTGGCCACTGGCCCAAAGCCTTGGATCGTCCCGATCCCCGGCACGCGCAAGCTGCACCGGCTG
The DNA here is from genome assembly GCA_035264145.1 of Propionibacteriaceae bacterium. Lineage (GTDB taxonomy): Bacteria > Actinomycetota > Actinomycetes > Propionibacteriales > Propionibacteriaceae > Microlunatus. Next base: position 139 of record DATFQP010000386.1, on the reverse strand, counting down.
GAAGAGAACATCGGCGCCGCTGACATCGATCTCTCGGCCGACGAACTCACCGAGATCGAGGACGCCGCCTCCCAAGATCCAAATTCAGGGCGGCCATTACAACGAGGCCCAGGAGAGGATGACCAACCTGTAACGCGGG
>DATFQP010000385.1:0-6789 GCA_035264145.1 Propionibacteriaceae bacterium | reverse complement strand
GAGCCGGACGCCGACCATGTCGCGCTTGTCGATCTCGAACTCCAGCCACGCACCGCGGGACGGGATCATCTTGCAGGTGTAGATGTCCTTGTCCGACGTCTTGTCGGTGGTCTGCTCGAAGTAGACGCCCGGAGAGCGGACCAGTTGGGACACGACGACCCGCTCGGTCCCGTTGATGACGAACGTGCCCTTGTCGGTCATCAGCGGGAAGTCGCCCATGAACACGGTCTGGCTCTTGATCTCACCGGTCTCGTTGTTCATGAACTCGGCGGTGACGAACAGTGGGGCGGCGTAAGTGACGTCGCGCTCCTTGCAGTCGTCAACGGTGTTTTTCGGCGGCTCGAAGCGGTGATCGCGGAATGACAGGGACATGGTCCCCGAGAAGTCCTCGATCGGTGAAATCTCCTCGAAGATCTCCTCCAGGCCCGACTTGGTGTTGATGTCTGTACGGCCCTCGCCCAGCGCGGTGTCGACGCGGTTGCGCCACGCCTCGTTGCCGACGAGCCAGTCAAATGAGTCGATCTGCAGGTCCAGCAGATCTGGAACTTCCATTGGTTCGGCGATCTTCGCGAACGAGATCCTGCCGGTAGGTGATAAAACAGTGCTCTTGGAGGCGGTGCGCGAGGCGGCCAACAGTGGGTCCTTCCGAGGGCTCGCGGGCGGGCTAAGCGGGCTCCGCGCATGCTGAACGACCCGAGTCAAATGGAATCATCAGACGCGGGGTCGACAAAGTGCGAGGGGCAAACCCCAAATATAGACGTGCGCGCAGCATTGGTCAAGAGCCAGAGCGCAGCAAAAACTAGAGCAGTCAAATCGGCCGACTGCCTTGGCGGAGATCATACTCCGCATCCAGGCGTTGACAAGCGCCTCCGCCGAGAACTTAGTGCCCCTTGCGCGGGGCAAGGAGAGGACGGGATGATCATGAACATGGCCCGCCGCGACGACGATGACGACTACGAGGGACCGCGGAGCTTCAGTGCGATCACCCCCTCCCGCTGCACGGAGCTGCTCTCCACCCAGAGCGTCGGCCGAGTCGCCTGGCAAGGCCCAAAAGGGCCGCAGATCCTCCCGGTCACCTATGTGTACTACGACGGCAGCATCGTGTTCCGCACGTCTCCGAACAGTGTGCTGTCGGACTTGAGCAGCTCGACGGAGGTGGTCTTCGAGATCGACGAGATCGATCAGCGCAACCATCGCGGCTGGAGCGTGGTGGCCAGCGGGCGCGCCGAAGCGGTCGACGAGCCACAAGAAGCCGACCGCCTGCTGACCGACGCGGGTGTGGTGCCGTGGGCGCCGGGCGATCGCAACGTGCTGATCCGGATCACTCCTCAGAAGGTCACCGGACGCACTGTCTCCGCTCGCTAGACCCGAGACAGCGTGCCCTGCCACGTGCTTGTCTCAGGTCGTTAGGGATTTTGGAATTTTGATTCCGCTTGCGGAATTCGAGCGGAGTTCCCTCCGCCTTTGTGTGAGGCCTGCCCCGGGGTGCGAACCACCAGTCCACACCCCGGTCAGCTCACTTGACCGAGACCGTCGCGCCAGCAGCTTCGAGGGCTTCGCGCGCCTTGCCTGCGGCCTCCTTGTTGACCTTCTCCAAGACAGCCTTCGGGGCCGCCTCAACCAGGTCCTTGGCCTCTTTGAGACCGAGGCTGGTGAGAGAACGGACCTCCTTGATGACCTGGATCTTCTTTTCGCCGGCGCTCTCCAGGACGACGTCGACCTCGTCGCTCTCCTCTTCCTCCGGCGCAGCGCCGTCGCCGCCCGCAGCGGCGGGAGCAGCGGCGGCCGCCACGGCGACCGGCGCGGCCGCTGTTACGCCGAACGTGGTCTCGAACTCCTTGACGAACTCGCTGAGTTCGAGCAGGGTCAGCTCCTTGAACGCGTCCAAGAGCTCTGTGGTGCTGAGCTTCGCCATGGTGGCGGGTCCCTTCTTACTTGTCCTCTACGGCGTCTGCCGCAGACGTATCGGCCGCGGCAGGTGCCGCGTCAGTGGTCGGTTCGTCGGCGGCAGGTGCCGCCTCAGTGGTCGGTTCATCGGCGGCAGGCGCCGCCTCAGTAATCGGTTCGTCGGCGACAGGCGCCGCCTCAGCACTCGGTGAGTCCTCAGTGTCAGCCGTTGGCCCCGGCGCGGCGGGCGCTGCAGGGGCTGCGTCGCTGGCCGCCTCTAGGTCGACTGGAGCAGCGAGGTCGGCGTTACTGGACTCAGGAACGTCGTCGGCTGGCTCGCCGGAACCGGCGATAAGGGAGGGGTTCTCTTCGGCGGCTGACTGCAGTGCGCCGAACAGCCGTGCAGCCTGCGACAGCGGCGCAGAGATCAGTGAGATGGCCTGTGCGAGCACTCCTTGCATGCCACCGGCGATCCTGGACAACAACGCTTCGCGCGACTCAAGGTCGGCAAGCTTCCTGACATCGTCCGGCCCCAAGAGCTTCCCCTCGACCACGCCGCCCTTGATCACCAGCTGCGGGTTGGTCCGGGCGAAGTCCCGCAGCCCCTTCGCCACCACGACAGGATCTCCGTCGATGAAGGCGATGGCCGTGGGACCGACGAGCTGCTCGTCCAGACCGTCGATCCCCGCTTCGCGAGCAGCAATCATGGTCAGGGTGTTCTTGGATACGGCGTAGCTCGCGCTCTCACCGAGCGAGGTGCGCAGTTCCTTGAGCGCCTTGACCGACAGGCCGCGGTACTCGGTGAGCACCGCTCCCGCCGAGCCGGCGAATTTGTCCTTCAACTCCGCGACGGCAGCCACTTTGTCCGGCTTCGCCATGGTTCCTCCAGTTCCTCACGCGCCACTCATGTAGCGCTACCGAAGGCCAGGCTGCCGAACAACAAGAAAGGCCCCGGCACGCAGGCACGGGGCATGGCGGAACGGGAGTCCCAAAGCTCGAGCACCTGCGCGGGCATCCTTGCGGAACTTCGGATCAGCTCGAGATGAGCACGATCAACCAGCGGTCTTCGGTGTCGTGTACCTTACCCGGCCCATCCCTGGTCGGACAAATACCGGTTGGTCCCTGGCCGGACAAATACCGGCTGGTCCCTGGCCGTACAAATACCGCCAGCCGATGGACTGCTGGGATCGCCCCGGCCTCGCCCGAGCCCCAGTTGGGAGTGACGACGCCCGCCCCTACGCTGAGCCGGTGCCCAACGTCCGACCGGCCCGCGAATCCGACGTGGCTCGCATCCACACACTCGTCGTTGAGCTGGCCACCTATGAGCGATCGGCGGACCAGGTCAGAGCCACAGCCGATCAGTTGCGCACCGCGCTCTTCGGCACCCAGCCGGCGGCGTACGCCCTGGTGGCGGAAGCCGGGGATGAAGTCGTCGGCTTTGCGCTCTACTTCCGGAACTTCTCGACCTGGGAGGGCGTGCATGGTATCTATCTGGAGGACCTGTACGTCAAACCGGAGCACCGCGGTGCGGGTCACGGCAAGGCCCTGCTCGGCTCACTGGCTGCGCTGGCCGTCGAGCGCGGGTACGCCCGGCTGGAGTGGGCTGTGCTGGACTGGAATCAGCCCTCTATCAACTTCTATCGAAGCATCGGCGCCGTGCCCTTGGATGAGTGGACCGTCTACCGCCTCAGCGGTGATCCACTACTCCACGTAGCACGACAGGCACGCGACGAGTCGGCGTGAAGGCCGGGATGATCGCGAGCTGAACTCGGTCGAGGCAGCGATCCCTGCGAAGGGGGCTGGGAGCGCCGCGAGGAAGCCTCAACCGAGACGACCTACTCGCCGTCCGGCCGGGTCTTGTTGGGATCGACCGCCAGCCCGGGGCCCATGGTCGTGGAGAACGTGATCTTGCGCAGGTATCGCCCCTTCGAGGCGCTCGGCTTGAGGCGCAACACCTCGTCCAGCGCCGCGAAGTAGTTCTCGCTGAGCTGCTTGGTGCTGAACGACGACTTGCCGATCAGGAAGTGCAGGTTCGCGTGCCGGTCGACCCGGAACTCGATCTTGCCGCCCTTGATGTCTGAGACGGCCTTCGCCACGTCGACGGTCACCGTACCGGTCTTCGGGTTGGGCATCAGCCCGCGCGGCCCGAGCACCCGGCCCAACCGACCAACCTTGCCCATCATGTCCGGGGTGGCGACGACGGCATCGAAGTCCAGGTACCCGCCCTGCACTTTCTCGATCAGCTCGTCGGCACCAACCTCGTCGGCGCCAACCGCCTTCGCCTGCTCGGCCCGATCACCGGTGGCGAAGACGAGGACCCGTGCGGTCTTGCCGGTGCCGTTCGGGAGGTTGACGGTACCGCGCACCATCTGGTCCGCCTTGCGTGGATCGACGCCAAGTCGCATGGCAACATCGACGGTCTCCTCGAATTTGGCCGTGGTGTTCGCCTTGGCGAACTCCAGTGCTTCCGCCGGTGTGTAGAGCTTGGCCTTGTCGACCTTCTCCGCCACCGCGGTGTATCCCTTGCTGCGCTTCATCTGTCTGGTCCTTTCTTCATGGCCAGTTCTGGTGCGGGCCGCGCAAGGGCCCTTCCAGGGTGATGGATTTTGCAACGTGCTGCCGAGTTGCCGCATTCCGGACTTCGGTATGTGCCCGGGCTCGACACATCCGGCCGAACGCACTCCTCAATCTGCGACGGTCACGCCCATGGAGCGGGCGGTGCCCTCGACGATCTTCATTGCCGACTCGATGTCGTTGGCGTTCAGATCAGGGAGCTTGGTGTTGGCAATCTCGCGTACCTGGTCGCGAGTGACCTTGCCGACCTTGTCCCGCTGAGGGACGGCGGAGCCCTTCGTTACGCCCGCTGCCTTCTTGATCAACTCCGCGGCAGGCGGCGTCTTGGTGATGAAGGTGAACGAGCGGTCCTCGTAGATGGTGATCTCGACGGGGATGACCGTGCCGCGCATGGATTCGGTCGCGGCGTTGTACGCCTTGACGAACTCCATAATGTTGACGCCGTGCGGCCCGAGGGCGGTACCGACGGGCGGTGCGGGGGTGGCGGACGCGGCGTTCAAGGCAACCTTGACGAGGGCCGCGACCTTCTTCCTGGGAGGCATTCTGGTTGAATCCTTCTTCTCGGCTATTGCTGGCGGCTACCCGCAGCGTGGTCAGGGCCGGGTCGATCTGACCCGGTCGATGTAATGGTCGATCACACCTTCTGGACTTGCGGAAAGGTGAGATCGACGGGAGTCTCGCGTCCGAGAATTTCCACCAGCGCTTTGAGCCGCTGGCTGTTGACGTTGATCTCGGTGATCGTGGCGTGGACACCGGCGAACGGGCCGTCCACCACCATGACGGAATCGCCCACCGCGAAGTCGGCAACCTCGACCTTCTTGCGCCGGCGAGTGGGGCCCTCGCTGGTCGCGGTCGCGGCCGCCAGAACAGCCGGAGCCAGCATCTTCTCGACCTCGTCGTAACTCAGCGGCACAGGTTGATTGGAGTGGCCGACGAAACCAGTCACCGACGGGGTGTGCCGCACGGTCGACCAGGACTCGTCGGTGAGATCCATCCGGACCAGCACGTAGCCAGGCAGAACCGTCCGCTTGACCTGCTTGCGCTGACCGTTGCGGATCTCGGTAACTTCCTCGGTCGGCACGATGATCTCGTAGATGTAGTCCTCCATATTGAGCGAGGACACCCGGTTCTCGAGGTTCTGCAGGACGCGATTCTCCATCCCGGAATAGGTGTGCACCACATACCACTCACCCGGCTTGCGCCGAAGCTCGGAACGGAATGCCTCCAGTGCCTCTATGCCGGCGTCATGCTCATCGACGTCAAACGGTTCGTCGGCCTCCGGCTCCGGGGCAGTGCCGAAGTCCAAGTCGATCTCGGAGTCCGGCGCCTCGGCTGCCTCGGAACTGGGACCTCCGAAGTCCAAATTGATCGAAACCTCGTCCTCCGAGCTCGAACGATAGCTGTCGCCACCCAGGTCGATGTCGAAGTCGTCCTCGCCCCTGCTCGGTGGGGTCTCGGAGCTGTCGGTGACATCAGCCGGGATGTCGATGGACTCCGGAGAGCGCGACGGTGCCTCCACCGATTCCGCCTGGTCTCGCGGATCGGCGGTTGGGTAAGTATCAGACACGTCACTATCTCCGTCAGTGGGCTGAGAATGGGTCATTAGCTGAAGATTTTGAATATTGCCGTACCGAAGCCGAGGTCCAGCAGGCTGACGTAGGCGATGACGAACAGCACGAAGACCAAGACGACGACGAAGTACTGGAGCACTTGCTGGCCGGTGGGATAGACGACCTTGCGCAGTTCTCCGACGGACTCCCGGACGAATTGCACGGGTCCGGTCCGTTCCTTCTTGGCGGGCCCTCGCCGCTGGCTAGGAGTAGGCCGACCCTTCGACTCCCGGCCGGCCTTCACCGGCGCGGTTGATCCTGTGGCGGCGGAAGGGCTACGGCGTCGGGGCGCGCCGACGCTGACCAGCGGGCCAGCATCCCCGTTCCGATCACCCCTTGAAGCACCGTCTTCGGTCAGGCCGTTAGACGCCCCGTCCTCGATAAGGCCACTGGACGCCCCGTCCTCGACAAGGCCACTGGACGCCCCGTCCTCGATAAGGCCACTGGACGCCCCGTCCTTGACAAGGCCACTGGACACCCCGTCCTCGGTCAGACGATCGGACCCCCCGTCCTCGGTCAGGCGGCCATTGCTCGAGGGGCGTTGGGATTCCACCACCTCGTCCCCGCTCTGCACGGCGTCGTCGTTCGGCTCAGTGGCGTCGCGCGACTGATCAGCCGGCTTTTCGCTGTCTGCCACGACGTTGACCTCTCCGCTAACTGGCTTGTGTCCGTATGTTGCAGGGCAAGAGGGACTTGAACCCCCAACCTTCGGTTTTGG
>DATFQP010000384.1:0-2659 GCA_035264145.1 Propionibacteriaceae bacterium | reverse complement strand
CCGTCAACGGGGGCTGTTCAAGACCGAACTAATCAAACGCCGCGGACCCTGGCGCACCGTCGAGCAGGTCGAACTCGCCACCCTGGAATGGGTCGACTGGTCACGATATGCAGGTGATCCGCTGTTCGGTCATCTCGGCCGTGCGGGAGGGGTCGCCGCATTGATCGGAGACCGCTCATGGAGTTCACGTTGTGTCTCGTGCGCACCGCTCGTCCGGGCGGCGGTGAGCTGATCCGTCTCGGGCACCCGTTGTTGGATGCCTATTTGGACCTGGTGACGGCACGAGCTCGGCCGAACACGGTGTTGGCGACAGCGTTCGATCTGAAGGTCTTCTTCAGGGTCATCGACAAAGAGCCGGTTGAGGTTCTCACGAGCGACGTACTGGCCTTCATCAAGGCTCAGCGTGAGCCACTCCTGGGAGCCAAGGTCGTCCGCATCGAGGACGGCGAGAGCGGCTTGTCGGCTCGGACCATCAAGCGTCGGTTGGCGTCCATCGCTGGTCTCTACGAGTACCTGATCATCCGTGGCGATACCGCGGTGTCGCAGAGTCCGGTGCCTCGGGGGTTGGCCCTTCGACGTCCCGGGCAGCGCGCGGTTCGCGGCATCCCGTTGATCCGGGCTCCGCGCACGTTGCCACGTGTGATCGACCCTGCCGACGCGGACGCGTTCATGGCTGCTCTGCGCACCGGTCGAGACCAAGCGATGGTGGAGGCGATGCTGTTTGGTGGCCTGCGTCGTTGTGAGGTCCTCGGCCTTCGACTCGGAGACATCCGACCCGGCGAGCGGCGACTGTTTATCGCCGAGGGCAAGGGCGGCCACCAGCGCATCGTCCCGGTCACCCAGCGCTTCTTCACAAGCCTGGCCACCTACCTCGCAGCGGAGCGCCCCGAGCCGGCCGCTGATGATCACGTCTTCCTGGTCTTGAAGGGACCACGGCGCGGACAGCCACTCTCGGCCGCGGGTCTGGACGAGATCGTGTCCGGCGCCCGCGCCCGGGCCGGCATCGAGCAGTTGACCTGTCATCAGCTGCGTCACACCTGCTTCACCCGGCTCCGCGAAGCGGGGATGGCGCTTGAGGCGATCCAGGCCCAAGCCGGGCACCGCTCGATCGAGTCGACACGGATCTACCTGCATTTGGCTAACGACTGGCTTGCCGGAGAGTACCGACGAGCCAGCGAGGCAATCGATGCACAAACATTGGCGGGTCAGTGATGCCGGCGGCTGTCCAGCTAACTGCACCCAGCGCCACCCTGCTTGAGCAGTACCTCGCCGCGATGCGCTTGCTGGGCCGCAAGACCGGCCGTTCCACGACCAGCGCAGCGCGGTCGTTCTGCGCAAAGATCGAACGCGCTGGCGGCTGGGAGCAACTGACTCCCGGGCGGCAGTCCGACGCGATCAGCAAGGCTCGCTCATTCGCCTCCTGGCTGTTGGTCACTGGCCAGCTGAGGATCGACGCAGACCTGATGACCAACGTCGATCTACGTCTGGGCGTCGTCGCTCGCGGCCACTGCCCCAGCACCTACACCTGGTTCCTGGACGCTACCGAGCGGCTGCATTCCAAGCCGTTCGACATCGCACTGCAATGGAACGCGTTGATGAAGGTCGCCGCCGTCACCGGGGTCGCACCGGATCGCCTGACCGACAAGGACCTCAACGCTGCGCGTGACGCGATCGTCGCCGCCTACGTCAACCGCGGCATGCCCAGCTCGGGACGGAATATGTCAGCGATCTTCACGCGCCTGCAACTCACCCTGTTCCACACCGGCCAGCTCAACCAGCCCAAGCGACGCAGCACCAAGCCGCTGGTGACCGTGGCTGGATGGACCGACGTCCCCGAGCAATTCGCCCAGACCGCCCGCCGCTATGTCGCTCAGGTCGAGCTCAGCCTGCAACCGAACACGGTCAAGGGCATCGACCAGGCACTTCGCGAGTTCGGCAGCTGGCTCGGCAACAACCGCCCAGAGGTCAGCAGTTGCGCGGACCTGACCCGCAGCCACATCGAGGACTACAAGCTCTGGCTCGGCGCCCGCCACGGCCGCTACACCGGCAGACCCCTGGACCGCACCACGATCAAGAACCGCCTGATCAACCTGCACTGCTTCTTCGACCGCGTCACCGAATGGGGCTACCCGAACCCGCCCCAACGGCCCTTGATCTTCACCGGAGACCTCCCCATCGTCGACAAGCCGCTACCGCGGTTCCTTGACGACGCCGCGGCCACCAAGCTGATGCGCACCAGCCGAGCCGACCCCGACCCGCTGTCCCGCCTCATCGTCGAGCTTCTCGCCCGCACCGGCATCCGCAAGGGCGAACTGCTCGCCCTCACCGTCGACGCCGTCGTCCAGATCGGATCGGCATACTGGCTGCGCATCCCCGTCGGCAAGCTCCACAACGACCGCTACATTCCGCTGCACCCACAGCTCAAGGACATGCTCGACGACTGGATCGACCACCACCGTCCCACCGGACTGCGGTCCCAACGCCTCCTCCTGGAGAACAACCGACCCGTGAGCTCGCTGCGTGTGTCCACCGCGCTAAGCCGGCTGTCCCACGAGGCCGGGATCGGCCACGTCACCGCCCACCAGCTCCGGCACACCCTGGCGACACAGGCGATCAACCGCGGGATGAGCATCGACGCGATCGCCGCCCTACTCGGTCA
>DATFQP010000383.1:0-6041 GCA_035264145.1 Propionibacteriaceae bacterium | reverse complement strand
CTGAACCTCCTGTACTTCGGGACCGGCAATCCGGCGCCCGACTTTGACGGAGAGGTGCGGCCGGGCGACAACCTCTACACCGACAGTGTCATCGCTGTGAACCCCGACAACGGCGAGATGCGCTGGCACTACCAGCACAATCCGCATGACCTGTGGGACTACGACAGCATCTCGGAGAACATCCTCTTCGACCTCGACGGCCGCAAGCTGATGGGCCACTTCAACAAGAACGGGTACGCCTACGTGCTGGACCGTACGGACGGTGCGCTGGTCCGGGTCTTCCCCTTCGTGGACCGCATCACCTGGGGTGAGGTCGATCCCAACGGGAAGGTCACGCCCAAGGTGTACCCCGAAAAGGAGGGGGACCCGGTCCACTTCTACCCGGGTCCGGGCGGCGGCAAGGAGTGGACGCACGCGGCCTACAGCCCGAAGACGCAGCTCTTCTACGTCCCCGTCCAGGATGTCGGCGCGACGGCCACCCGGCGGCGGAGGGAGTTCAAGGAGAGCATTCCGTACTGGGGCGCGGGCGTCGCCGTGGACTCCGAGAACATGGCGGGCTCCGTGAGCGCCTTCGACCCGGCCACGGGCCAGGAGGCGTGGCGCTGGCGCAATGAGGTGCCGATGTGCGCGTCGGTGCTGGCCACAGGAGGCGACCTGGTGTTCGCCGGCGAGCCTAGCGGGGAGTTCAATGCACTTAACGCCCGCACCGGGGAGCTGTTGTGGCAGTTCCAGTGCGGAAGTGGCCACCACAGCAGCCCAACGACCTACAGCGTCGATGGACGGCAGTACGTCGCCGTGCCGAGCGGGTGGGGCGGCTGGATCGAAGGGTTCGCGCCCGGGATGCTCGCGGGAACCCGCGGAGCCGCTCTCTTCGCCTTCGCGCTGCCGGAGTAGCGCAGCAGTCTGCGCCCTCCAGATCGCAGGTGGCAGCCACATGGGCCGGCGCGGCCGCCGACGAGACGTCAGGAAGGAGGTGACAGCTGTGGACCGGGAAAGCTTCGCCCCTCGACCCCACCAGGGTGAGTGGGAGACCCCCGCTTTCGAGGAGATCGGGGTGTCAGCCGAGGCGAGCGCATATGTGTACACCTGGGACCGGGACTGGGACTAGACGGACAGGGCGCCGGGCGGGGCAGCCCGGCGCCCTTCCGGTATGCGGCACGCAGTCACGGTGCAGGTTCGGGTGAGGACGGCCGGACATCGAGGGGACAGCGGATCGAAGTGTGGGTGCGGGTGCTGGGATCGGCAGCCGGGGGAGGATTCCCGCAGTGGAATTGCGCCTGCCCGACGTGCCGTGCGGTGCGGGACGGTTCCCGGCCATCCCGTCCGCGCACCCAGTCGTCGATCGCCGTGAGCCCCGACTACCGGCGATGGTTCCTGCTCAACGCCTCACCCGATATCCATGCCCAGATCGAGTCTCTCCCCGCCCTGCACCCCTCCAGCGGCCCCCCGAGTGGCAGGGTGTCCCCCCTCCAGGCCGTCCTGCTCACCGACGCCGAGCTCGACCACACGCTCGGTCTGCTACTGCTCCGAGAAGGACGTGGCCTCGAGCTCCACGCCACCGAGGCGGTGCACGACACGCTCTCCAACGGGACGTCGTTGCTTCGCATGCTCGATGCCTACTGCCCGGTCAAGTGGCAGCCGGTCGTCCCGGAGGCCGACATACCGCTGGGAGATGGGCTGTCGTACCGGGCCTTCGATGTGCCCACGACGAAACGGGCGCGTTTCGGCTCCGGCAAACGGAGCGGACGAGTCGTAGGTTACCGCCTGACCGACGAGCGCAGCGGCCGGGCACTGGTGTACCTGCCGGGCGTGCAGGAGCTCACGGCAGCGGTGCGCGCCCAGCTGGATGACTGCGCTTGCCTGCTCGTCGACGGAACCTGCTGGCGCGACGACGAGTTGATCCAGCTCGGCATGGCCGGCAAGACGGCGCGCGAGATGGGGCACCTGCCGATCAACGGCCCCGACGGCAGCCTGGAGCAGCTGTCTCCGCTCCCCATCGAGCGCAAGATCTACACCCACATCAACAACACCAATCCGATCCTGCTCGAGGACACGCCGGAGCGGCGCATCATCGAGCAGCACGGCATGGAAGTCGCCGTCGACGGGCTGGAGCTGCAAATCTGATGAGAGCCGTGGTGACGGTACCGGAGACCGAGAGCCTCGTGGCGGCGCTACGCGCGCAGTCCCAGCGCTACCACGATCGGCACCCCTTCCATCGGAAGATGAACGAGGGAGCTCTGAGTCGTCGGCAGGTCCAGGGCTGGGTGGCCAATCGCTTCTATTACCAGGAGAATCTCCCTCTCAAAGATGCCGCCATCCTCGCCAACTGCCCTCATCGCGAGGTGCGCCGTCGCTGGATCCGACGCATCCTCGACCACGACGGCACGGTGGACGGGGAGGGCGGCATCGAGGCGTGGCTGCGCCTGGGCGAGGCGGTGGGCTTGACGCGGGACGAGGTGCAAGATGAGCGGCACGTCGTCCCCGGGGTGCGGTTCGCCGTTGATGCCTACGTCAATTTTTCCCGCACCCGGCCGTGGGTCGAGGCGGTGGCCTCCTCGCTGACCGAGCTGTTCGCGCCGGATCTGATGGCCGAGCGCCTGGCCGCGTTCGAGCGCCACTACCCGTGGATCGATCCTCAGGGGCTTGCCTACTTTCGGGCCCGGCTGACGCAGGCTCCACGCGACTCCGAGCACGCCTTGCAGGTGGTGTTGGAGCACTGCCGGACACCGGATGAGCAGGCAGCCGCCGTGGCGGCGCTGTCCTTCAAGTGCGACGTTCTATGGAGCATGCTGGATGCCATCGATCGGACCTATGCGGATCGATAGCGATGCCGACCGCCCCCACCTGGCGCCGCACGTTCGACTGACGTTCGACTCGGCGCGGGAGCGGCACGTGCTGCTGGCGCCGGAGACGGTCTCCGTCCTGAACGACACAGGCGCGACCATCCTCGGGCTGTGCGATGGCGAGCGGACGGTGGCCGAGATCGTGGCGGAGCTGCACCGACGATATGACCGCGTGGTCGACGACGAGGTGCGGCGCTTCCTCGCTCGGCTCGTCGCCAAGCGATGGGTGGGGGTCAGCCATGGATAGGCCGTTCGGATTGTTGGCCGAGCTCACCTACGCCTGCCCGCTGCACTGCGCATACTGCTCCAACCCGCTCAACCTCGCTGACTATCGGGACGAGTTGACGACGCCGCAGTGGCAACGGGTGGCGGCCGAGGCCAGGGACCTGGGCGTCATGCAGCTTCACCTTTCCGGCGGTGAGCCGCTCCAGCGCCGCGACATCGTCGAGATCGTACGCAGCGCCAGCGAGCTGGGTCTGTACACGAATCTCATCACGAGTGCGCTCGGTCTGTCGTCCCGCCGCGCCGAGCAACTGCGCACCGCGGGCCTCGATCACGTGCAGATCAGCATCCAGGCCGACGAGTCAGCCCTCTCTGACCGCCTCGCCGGCACACCGTCCTTCGAGCGCAAGATCGCGGCAGCTCATCTGGTCAAGAAGCTGGGCTGGCCCCTCACGCTGAACGTGGTGCTCCACCGGCACAACATCGACAGGGTCGCCCGCATTCTCGACGTGGCCGAGGAACTTGGTGCTGACCGTATCGAGCTGGCCAATACGCAGTACTACGGGTGGGCTTGGCGCAACCGCGGCGCGCTCCTGCCGAGCAGGGCGCAGCTCGAACGCGCCGAGGTGGTGGTGCGTGCGGCGCGTGAGCGCCTGAAGGGGCGGATGGAGATCATCTACGTCATCCCCGATTACTACAGCCGGTACCCCAAGCCCTGCATGGACGGCTGGGGCCGGCGGCAGCTCACCGTGGTGCCCAACGGGGATGTCCTGCCCTGCCCGACCGCGCACGCCCTTCCCCTTCCTCGCGCCAGCGTGCGCGAGCACTCCCTGGCATGGATCTGGGAACAGTCACCCCTCTTCCAGCGCTTTCGCGGAACAGACTGGATGCCAGAACCTTGCCGAAGCTGCGGCCGCCGCGAGCTCGACTTCGGCGGGTGCCGCTGCCAGGCATTCCTGCTCACCGGCGATGCCGCCCGCACCGATCCGGTCTGCCACCTCTCCCCTGACCACAGGCTTGTGACCGAGGCGGTATGGGCTGCCAACGAGAGCGAAGAGCCGAGCGAGGGAGCGCTCATCCCGCGGTGGCGTCAGACCCCGGTGTAAACGCGCGACGGGCGTCGGTTCCCTCGAAGCGCTGACCACCCACGAAGGAGACCTGTGCGACCAGCGTTCGGCCAGGCCGTCACCAGGACCAACGCGCTGGAGACGCCGGTGATCTCCTGCTGGGTGGACCGGGCGTCCAAGGGTTAGCGTGGGCTCACCATGACGCCAAGGCGCACCGCTCCTGAGACGCCACCTGACCGACCCGGGCCGCACGTCACGCCGGGGAAGGTCGCCCACTCGACACGAACTGGAGAACGCATGTGACGAGCAAGCGCGCCAGGGGCGGCAAGGGGTTCCGTTGGATGAGCGGACCTCGACACCAGCAAGTAGGAGTATGCCATGGCTGCGCTTCTCGCCCTCGGCTTCATCCTCAGCCTGGATAACTTCCGGGTGGCGATTGCGCTTGGAGTGCTTCGGTTCAGCTGGGGCCGGGCGGTGCAGGTCGCCGTGACGTTCGGAGTCTGGGATGGCTTCATGCCACTGGTGGGTCTCCTGCTGGGGCGCTACTTCGGCCAGGCGATCGGCCTGGTTGCCGACTATCTTGGGCCGGGCGTGCTGGCCGCGTACGGTCTGTACCTCATAGCCCGGGGACTGCGAACCGAGGCGCCGGAGGAGGTAGACGATCGTTGGGCGCTCTTCGGTATTCCGCTTTCTCTGAGCGTGGACAATCTGGTCACCGGCACGAGCCTGGGGTTGCTCGGCTTTTCTCCGGTGTTCTCGGCCGTGGTCTTCGGCGCCATCACGGCCCTGATGTCGTTCATCGGCTTGCGTCTGGGACGAGTTGCCGCCCGCTTCATACCCATCCGTATGGATCTGCTCAGCGGTATCGCGCTCATCGTCATGGCGGTCGTGCTCGCGCTGGGATATTGATTCAATTTGGTGGTCGAGCATGAGGGGCTCCGTGCCGTACTACCGCCCGACGGCCCGTTGCCGCGGGCCGACGCGGTGGTGGCGATCGGGCAGCGTGCTCACCTTGGACCGGCCAGCGGCGGGGAGGCCGGCGCCGCGCTCGCCGGCATCACCGCCTCCGGGCTCGACTGAGGAGCTTTCCACGCTCGATGGACCGCCTGAGAGGGCTTCCTTGGGCGATCCACGATGGTCCTCGACACGTGCATGAGCCTGGGTCGAAAGTGCCCTATCGGGCAAACCGATCTGTCCGGATGCTGGCCCGGTTGGTCGTTCCCTGGGATCCGGGGAACTCCGTAGGGTTCGACGATAAACCCCGTCACGACGTGCCGCCGTCCGGACACGGTGTGACGACGTCGAGGTCGTCGCCACGGCCGGGGCTGGCTCGAGGCTCGGACCGGGCGGCACGCCCGCACAATCTGGGTTCGTCCAGCGGGGGAGCGCTCCGGCCTGACGCGGCGCTGCTCACCCTTCAGCGTGGGGCGGGCAATCGAGCGGTGACGCGGCTCATGGCGGCCCAAGGCCGGGAGCAGCGGCCCGTGCCTGGACCGCAGCGGCCCGTCCCCACGGCGGCACCGACTCCGCCCGCACCGACGACCCCCGCACAGCCGGGCGCGCAACAGGTCGTGGAGCTGTACCCGATCTTCGACCGCGTCGCCCGGCGGCGGGCGATGGTGAACAGCGAGCGGTACGAGCAGGAGCGCGCGGCGCTCGGCCGGCTGCTGCGCTACCTGGCGAAGACGATTCCCGCCGAGGCGAAAGAGGTGCTGGAGGCCTATCCGTTCGTAGAAGTCAAGGAGATGTACCAGGAGGTGACCGAGGCGCTCACGACCTCGGGTCAACGGTATGCCCGCGGCGAGCTGGCGGCCGCCGGTTCTGGGCCAGAGAGGCCTCCCAGTTCACCGGGATCGAAGCCAAGGCCCACGAGCGGTTCCTCCAGGAGGGCGTGTGGTCCTACGTCGGC
>DATFQP010000382.1:0-3276 GCA_035264145.1 Propionibacteriaceae bacterium | reverse complement strand
CGGCACCAGGTAGCTGAATTCGAGGTCTTCGCCAGAGCCGACTCTGCTTACCGATACCGCTCGACGCCCGAAGACAAAGCGTTGGCGATCGCCGGGGTGCCCGGCGTATGGTGACCGAAACCGGAAGGCCCGGCCACTGATCCCAGGAGACGGCACGCAGATGCGAGCAGCACGCGCGAACACCCAGTTCTTCTGTAGCCATTCGAAGGGGATCATGCATGCCTGCCCGTTCGCTCAACCTGGGCATCCTCGCCCACGTCGACGCCGGTAAGACCACACTAACCGAGAGGCTCCTGCACCTTGCCGGAGTCATTGACGAGCCGGGGTCGGTCGACTCTGGTACCACGCAAATCGCCGCGTTGGCGTTGGAACGCCAACGCGGCATCACCATCAAGGCCGCCGTGGTTGCGTTCCCGGTCGGGGACACCACGGTCAACGTAGTGGATACTCCCGGCCACCCGGACTTCATCGCCGAGGTCGAGCGGGTTCTCGCCGTGCTCGATGGCGCCGTGCTGGTGCTGTCAGCGGTCGAAGGCGTTCAGCCGCAGACCCGGATCCTGATGCGCGCACTGCAGCGGCTCCACGTGCCCACTCTGCTGTTCATCAACAAGATCGACCGGATGGGGGCGGACCCGAGGGCGGTGCTGGCCGCCGTCCGCACGCGGCTGACGTCCGACGTGCTGGCAATGGGCTCAGTGACCGACCCGGGAAGCCGCGCCGCCCGCTTCCGGGCCTATGACGGACATGACGCCGCCTTCTGCGACCGCGTGGCGGCGGCGCTGGCCGAGCACGACGACAGGCTGCTCGCGGGATATGTCGAGGGGCGGCTTGGCTCCGCCCGTCAGGGGCGCGCGGCGCTGTTGGAACAGACCCGGGCCGGTGTCATGCACCCAGTGTTCGCCGGCTCGGCGGTGACAGGCGCCGGGGTCCTCGACCTCATGCGTGGGATTCAGACGCTGCTGCCGGACGCCGACGGGGAGCCGGACGCTTCGCCGTCGGGTCGGGTATTCAAGATCGAGCGCGGAACCGGCGGGGAGAAGGTTGCCTACGTCCGGATGGTCGACGGCTCGGTACGCCCTCGGCAACGGCTCGACCTGCCGGCAGGCCGGGTCGGAAAGGTGTCAGGTATCGAGGTGTTCGAGACAGGAAGGTGGATCCGCGCCGGTCGCGTGGCGGCGGGGCAGATCGGCCGGCTGCACGGGCTCGCCGGGGTCCGAGTCGGCGACACCTTCGGTCAGCCGGGCGGCGTCGAGGAGCACCTCTTCGCCCCGCCCACCCTTGAGGCGTCGGTGACCCCAGTACGGACCGACCAGGGCCCAGCCCTGCGCGCTGTGCTGGCGGAGCTGGCCAACCAGGACCCACTCATCGACGTCCGTACCGGTGACGACGGACGGCCCACGGTGTCGCTCTATGGACGGGTGCAGCAGGAGGTGCTCGGGTCGACGTTGGCCGAGGAGTACGGGATCGACGTCCTCTTCGCCGATGCCGGCGTGCTACACGTCGAGCGCCCCCAGCGTCTAGGCGCGGCCGTGGCCCGACTCAACACCGACGCCAACCCGTACCAGGCCACCGTCGGCCTGCGAATCAGTCCGGGCAGGACGGGCTCGGGATTGCGGTTCGCTAATCGGGCGGCTGCCCGCGACATGCCGCTCTACCTCTACAAGAGTGAGCAGGCGTTCACGGCCGCGATCGAAAGGCACGTCCGGCGCGCACTCGAACACGGCCTCCACGGCTGGCGTGTGACCGACGCTCTGGTGACGCTGACCGAGGTCGGCTACAGCGTCGCCGACGGCCCACCGTCGCGGCGCGGGCCGACGAGCACCGCGTACGACTTCCGCCAGGTCACGCCAGTCGTTGTCGCCCAGGCGCTCCGGCGGGCCGGCACGCGCGTCTGCGAGCCGGTACTGCGGGTGCTGATCGAGGTGCCAACCTCTAACGCGGCCGGCGTACAGCAGCTGGTCACCCGCTGGGGTGCCCAGCTGACCGCGCTGACGACGGTTGGTGACCTCACCCGGCTTGAGGCACGGCTGGTGGCGGCCAGGTTGCACGAACTGCAGCGCCAGCTGCCCGACCTCACCGGAGGAGAGGGCTCACTCGAGCCGCGGTTCGACGGCTACGAGCCCGTGCACGGACCACCGCCGACGCGGCTCGGGACCTAGTCGCACCCCGTCGACTCCCCGGCTGGGTTCGGACATGTCTCCAGCAAGTGGTGTCCGACAGGCCCGAGTGAGGCGCCCGCCTGACCTAGACGCGGTCACCGGGTGATCCCACCGCCCCAACCTGCCCCCGCTACCTCCGCAACGTGCTCGCCGCGGACGCCGAAGGGCGCGCGACACGCGACAGGACACGACCGTCTCAGAACCCCGGGTTCGTCTACCGGGACTCGGTCCAGTCCACGGCAGCTTTCAATCTCACAAGTCGGCTGCACCGCGGGCCAGAAGTTGAGTGCACCGAGACGTGCCGCAAGCCGACCCCCTTGCGGCATGTGACTGGTGCACCAGCCCGAGGTAGCGACCCCGAACTTTAGGGTCGAATGATCAGGGTTTGCTTCGCAGGTGCATCTGCTGTGAGTTGTGGCCGGACGCGAAGCCCTAGAGCGGCGGTCGGGTACGCGCCAGCATCGGCCGGAAGCGATCTTCTCATTGCGCTGCTCATAGCTCACATTGCTGCTGGCTCAGCCCGCGCCTGGCCGGGACGGCGATGCGGGCTGGTGGTACCAGCCGGCCCGCCCCGTAAGGGCAGATTCGCTGCTGTGCGCTGTTCGTTGTCTCGGAGCCGCGGCTCGTAGTGGGCGAAGAAGATCTTGGTAACAAGATCACGTCGAGCGCGCACTCCGGTTTTGGTGAAGATGTTCCTCAAATGGCCCTGTACGGTGTGGACGGAGATCACTAGATGCTCAGCAATGTCGAGGGTGGAGTAACCCTGCAACACGAGTCTGGTCAATTGCTGCTCTCGTTCGGTCAGGCCATAGGCCGACATCAGTAGAGGTGCGATCCGGCTTGGGTGGGCAGGTTCCACGATGACGGCAACCCGCTGACTATCGGTCGCCGTGAGCGGTACGCCGTGCAAGACAACCCAGCGGCCGGACCGGGTCAGCACCCGAACCACCGCGACCTCGGCGGGGTCGTCTGCGCCTGTAGCCGAACGCGCTGCACGTGCCGCCACGGCGAGCACAGCCGTGGGCAGCCGGGAGGCCGCCCAGTTTCCGTCCGGCAGGTCGCGAAGCCACTCCTCGACACCGGGCGACAGCAACTCCGGGCGCCAGCTTGGGCCGAG
>DATFQP010000381.1:0-2949 GCA_035264145.1 Propionibacteriaceae bacterium | reverse complement strand
CGCTTCGGTCCGGTCGCCCGTCATGCGGAGAGCGATGTATGCCAGTGAAACAGCCTGCCAGCCATGGGCGACGCATTCGCTGGGAGCCTCGTCGAGCAGCCTTCTCGCCCGGCCCAGCCACCCGTTGCCGATCGAGGTTTCAAGCCGCTCGAAGTGATCAACGGCAAGCTGGAGGGCCAGGCCGGCCGCCTGGCATTGGTCGCCTTGCACGAGATATTCCGCATGCGCCCGCTCGCGCGCTTCAGTGGCTGCGTCAGGGTCCCCTGCGAACCAGGCTGACTCCGCCAGCAACGCGAGGTCCTGGGGTGACAGTGCAGCCGCAGAGTCAGCGATGCGTAGCGATTGGAAGGCTTCCTGCCACGCGTGCCGTCGGTAAGCCTCGCGGCCCTGCTCAACGGAATCTGAAACGAGCTGACCCATGCCGCTCCTGTCAGCCGGAATCCTCCTACCATACGGCGTTTCACCTGCGCAGGCTGGGCACCTCAGCGCTGCTTTCTCGCCCAGCTGTGATTGCGCGACAACCCTCGGCCCCACCCTTGGCCGCTGTCACGCCCGAAGGTAGAGAAGCACCGCCAGGACGCGGCGCGACTCTTGTCGGGTGGAGGGAATGCCCAGCTTGTCGAAGATGCTCGACACGTACTTCTCAGCGGCGCGCAGGGTGATCACCAGCCGGTCGGCGATCCCCTGATTGGATGTGCCCGATGCCATCAGCTCGAGCACTTCCCGTTCCCGCGGCGTCAGCCGAGCCAGCGGATCGTCAGCGCGCCGACGCCGGAGCAGGGTGGAGACGATCTTCGGATCGATCGCCGAGCCGCCGTGGGCCACTCGTCGTACGGCATCCACAAAGTCGGCGACATCGCTTATCCGATCCTTCAGCAGGTAGCCGACCCCTTCGGCCGACTCCGCGAGCAGCTGCATCGCCAGTCCCAGCTCGACGTATTGCGACAGGACCAGTATCGGCACGCCGGGATGGTGCTTGCGGATGTGCAGCGCCGCTCGCATGCCTTCATCCGTGTGGGTCGGCGGCAACCGGATATCGATGATCGCGATATCCGGAGGCAGGCTTCGTACTCGGCTCAGGAGGTCGTCGGCATTGTCGTACGTGGCCACGACGTCGAGTCCCGCGCCGCACAAGATTCCGGTGAGGCCCTCCCGCAGCAGCACACTGTCCTCCGCGATGGCCACCTCGAGTGAAGCTAAGGACACGGAAGCTCCGCGTGGATGACTGTGCCTCCGCCCTCGGCAGATGTCGATATCCGAAGCTCGCCGCCGAGCGCTTCGACCCGATCGGTGAGCCCGCGCAAGCCCGATCCCTTCGCCGGATCTGCTCCCCCTACACCGTCATCGCTGATGTCCAGCACGACACCGAGGCCACCTCGGCGAACGCGCACGCCCGCCGATGTGGCCTGGGCATGCTTACCGACGTTGGCCAGTGCCTCACTGACCACGTAGTAGGCCGCCGCCTCGGTGGGTTCGGCCAACTCTTCACCGAGATCGACCGTCAAGCGCACAGGGACAGGGGCTCGATCTGCCAGCGATTCCAGGGCGATCGCCAGACCATGGCTGGACAGGACAGCCGGATAGATGCCCCGGGCCACATCCCTCAGTTCCTCGAGCGAAGCCGACACCTCCGTTTTGGCTCGAGCCAGCCGGTCGCTGAGCACCGGATCGCTCCCGGCACTCGCCCCGAGCAGACCGAGTTCGAGGGACAGGGCAACCAGACGCTGCTGCGCCCCATCGTGAAGATTGCGTTCCAGCCGCTTCCGCTCCTGTCTTCCGGCCTCGAGCACCCGGATCCGTGACCCGCTCAGCTCTTGCAACCTGGCCCGCAGCTCAGCACGTAACCGGCCGTTTTCCAGGGCAATGCCGGCTGCCGCTGCCACGGCGTCGAGTAGCTCGGGCTCGTCCTCGAGCGCTCGGTCGAACACCATCGCTGCCATCGGCTCGTTGTCCCGTTGGATCACGCGCACGGCGCCCCGCTCATCAGCCTGCGGCAGGATCGTCGGTTCGCCCCCTTGGTCTACCCAACTCCGAGACTGCGGCAGCCAGTACGCCAACCGCAGTGACGGGTCGCGGAGCGCGTCAGCCAGCGGTCCTTGTGGGTCTGCAGTCGGGTTGCGCCGCAGGTCCACCATCAGGTTGGCTACTTGTCCCCGCGCCAGCCGCGCATCCAGCAGGGCGAACAGGAAGGCGATCGGCGCCAGTCCGAGCGACGCGAAGGTCACCAGACGGATCGTGTCGGTGGCGGGCCACCCGCCAAGCCCCGCCGCATACAACATCGCCAGCATCACGAGGGCCAGCCCGAAAGCGTCCACCACCAGCGCCGCCGGCCGACGGTGTGACTGCCCGGCGCGCCGCCGGCGCAGGTATAGCAGAACCGCGCCGGTCAGGAGCAATAGCCCGACGACGATGAGTTGGAGCTGCTCCACCAAGTTGCCGATCGCCGGTTGATCGACGATTACGAACACGCTGTCGGGATTGGCGCCCAACATCACCTTGACGAGCTGAGGGCCCAACGCCGCTGCATAGCAGGACATCACAACCAACCGCTCCGCGGTGGTCGTGAGTCGGCCAGTTGGGAACGCCAGAAAGACGTGGAGAAACAGCGCAGCGGGCAACATGTCGAGGAGATGGCCCATGCTGTACACCAGCGGCTGGTCAGACCACTGCAGTGGCGTGAGCGCCATGGCGAAGCCGGTCGCGACCATCAGCGGCCCTAGCCGACTTTCCGGCCGTCGCCACCAGGCCAGGATCCCGCTGATGACGTACGGGATGACGATCCAGGCGATGAGGAAGGCGCGCAGACCAGGCAGATCCAATTGCTCGCTGGCAAGGGCAAGAATGAGTGAGCCGATGACCACGCCCATACTGGCGACGGCTATTGCCCAGAGCATCCACCCGTGGGGTGATCTCTTCGAGTCAGCCCTTGCCGGTTCGGCGCTGGGGGGA
>DATFQP010000380.1:0-5530 GCA_035264145.1 Propionibacteriaceae bacterium | reverse complement strand
GGGCGCTCCGCGACCAGGACGCCGACGTTTCCTCACTAGCCGCAGCTGCCGGCTGCCGGCCAACCGTAGCCAGCCAGCATCTGTCCAAGCTCCGCTTCGCCGGCCTCGTCGAGGGGCACCGGCATGGCCGTCGGGTCATCTATAGACTGTGCGGAGCCCACGTCCGCAACCTCCTGGCCGAGGCCCTGTTTCATGCCGACCACCAAGTCAGCGGCCAGCCGGTACACGACTGACGCGCTGCCCAGGCGCCCGGGACTTCTGTCAACACTGAACGGACGACCCCGCCCAACGTCGCCGGGTCAGTCCCTCGAACCGCCGCCGCTTACAAGGTAAACCGCGGGTGCAGTCCAGAAATCTGCATCATGTGGTGAATAGACCGGGCTGCAAGACCAACTCATCGACGGACTCGATTGAGGTATTGAGCTACTAACCCAGTCCATTCATGACGGATGTGCTTGAAGCGGTGTTGATCAACTGAAAAGTGCTCCTGGCTTGGGAGAATGAGGCGTGTCTAAGGTCTCGTTCGGCCAAGGTGAGGAGCACTTTCCAGGTGAAGGGTACTTCGTGGTCACAGGGGTTGTCAGTCACCGCTGACGGTGATGGCGTGGTGCCGCTGGCTGGGGCCGTGTCGATCCGGCTGCTAGCGGATCGAGTAGGCCTGACCCAGAGGCTGTCGACAGCTTTGTCGCGGCGGTCGTTCTCTCCGGTCCATGATCGGGGCCAGGTGTGGGTGGACGTCGCCACGATGCTCACCGCGGGTGGTGAGGCGATCTCTGACATCGACACGCTGAGGCAGCAAACGCCTCTGCTCGGTCCGGTCGCTTCGGCGCCGACGGTGTGGCGCAGCTTGAATGAGGCCAGCCCGGCCGCGCTCAACAGGGTCGAGAAGGCTCGAGCCAAGGTCCGGTGTCACGTGTGGAGTCTGCTGTCCCAGCCGCCGGCGTCGAAGGTCGCCGGCATCGATCTGGGCGAGGTGGTGGTGTTGGACGTCGACGCCACGCTGGTGACCTGCCACTCGGAGAAGGAGCAGGCCGCCGCGACCTTCAAGGGCGGGTTCGGTTTCCACCCGATCGGGGTGTGGTGCGACAACACCACCGAGCTGTTGGCGATCAGCCTGCGGCCGGGCAACGCCGGCAGCAACCACGCCGGGGACCACATCGATGTGCTGCGCCGGGCGGTCGCCCAGGTCCCGGCCGGTCATCGCCGGCAGCTGCTGGTTCGTGCCGACGGGGCCGGCGCCAGCCATGAATTGTTGGACTGGTTGACCGGTCCAGCCCAGGTCCGCGGCCGCCGGCTGGAGTACTCGGTCGGCTTCCCCACTAAGAACACGGCGTTGACCAGCGCCATCACCACCATTCCGGAGCGGGGGTGGACGGCTGCGGTCACCGCTGACGGTGAGATCCGCGATGGCGCTGAGGTCGCCGAGGTCACCGGGCTGTTGGATCTGCGACGCTGGCCGGCCGGGATGCGGGTGATCGTCCGCCGGGAACGTCCCCACCCCGGCGCGCAGCTGTCGCTGCTGGAGGAGGCTGACGGTTGGCGCTACCAAGCCTTAGCCACCAACACCCGGGTCGGGCAGCTGGCGTTCTTGGAGGCGCGGCACCGGGCCCACGCCCGGGTCGAGGACCGGATCAAGGCCGCCAAAGATACCGGCCTAGGCCGGTTCCCGTCACGGGAGTACGCCATCAACCAGGCCTGGCTGCAGCTCGTCGCGGTCGCCGCCGACCTGACCGCCTGGCTACGGCTGCTCGCCCTGACCGGTGACCTGGCCGTCGTCGAGCCCAAGCTGCTGCGGTTCAACATGCTGCACGTTCCCGCCCGGCTCAGCCGCGGTGGCCGACGACGCCGGCTCCGGCTGCCCCGCCACTGGCCCTGGGCCGACCAGATCGTTGCGGCGTTCCACCGGATCATGATCATCCCCGCACCCACCTGACCCGCGCGTCCAACTGTCCGCCACCAGCTGAGGAACCATCGGAGAACCGCCCCGGGGCGCGACCCGGAGAGCCGCCACGTCCACCCCAGAAAACAGCCGGCCGCCCATCCCAAGATCAACAACAACCGAAATCAGAATGCGTCATGAAAGACCGCGGCTAGATGGCGGCGAAAATCGAGACCGACGAACTGCTCACCGCCCTCTACGAGGCCGGTCTAGGGGTTGACGCCCGTGTTCGTTGGTAAGAATGCCTCCCGAATCGACATCAACACCGGAACGCCGGCAACCGTGATAATCACAACCAGCGTCGGCGCAGGGAAGGATGCACGCGAGCCGGCCCTGATCACTCAGTGCCTTCTTTTTGTGTTTGTGGTTGTCATCAGTGATGGCCGATACGTTTCGCGCGCTTCCGCCGTGGCTGTTGCCATTCGGCTACCTCCGTTGAGATGCACGGAGTTCCCGGCTCAGCGATTGGCTGAGCCGGGAATCCCTGTGGCAGACAGCTAACTACTTGATCAGAGCCTGCAGCTTGATCTGCAGTGATTGCAAGGCTGCATACGGATCAGTCTGACCTTGCAGAGCACCATATGCGGCGTCCTGGATTGCCAGTGTGACCTCACCGTACTGCACGGCCTTTGGACGCGGTTTGGCAGTCTGAATCGACTTGAGCAGGGTCGGGAGGAAGGGGTACTTCTTCAGGACGTCCGGATCGGAATATACCGACTCGAGAACCGGCGCATTCCCTGTGGCCAAGGTGTCCGACTTCTGCGACTCTGCCGACCCCATGAACTTCAAAAAGTCCGCAGCCGTCCCCTTGTTCTCCGCATTCTTTGCGATACCGAGGTTTCCACCGCCGAGGCTGGATACGCCAGGCTGGGTGATGCCGGGCAGCGGCGCCGCATCAAACTTGCCATTGACCATAGACGAGCCATCGGTCTTGGCCGCAAAGGTGTACACGTACGGCCAGTTTCGGTGGAAGATTAGTTCACCGTCCTGGAACGCCTTGCGACCTTCCTCCTCAGTCCAGGTGGTAGCCGCTTTGGGAATGTCACCGTTCTTGAACCAGTCGGCTAGGGTCTGCAGACCCTTGGTGGCCTCCGGGGTTGCGACATTTGGCTTGCCGTCATCTCCAATGATGACACCACCCGCGCCGTGGACAGCCTCGTCGAAGTTCACCGTCAGATCCTCGTACTTGCTGTGCTGACCGGCATAGCATGCAAGTTTCGGGTTTTTCTCGCCTGCAGTGATCTTGTCGCAGGCAGCCTTCATCTCGTCGAACGTGATCGGTACCTGCAGGCTGTACTTGTCCAACAGATCCTTGCGGTAGAACAGCAGGCCGCCGTTTGAGCGGAACGGATAGGCGTAGAGCTTGTTGAAGTAGGTCGCCGAGTCGATGGTGGGCTGAAGTACTCCGTCAGTGGGGAACTGGTCTGCTGGCAGCGCCTCGATGTACTGGTTGGCCGCGAACTCGGCGGTCCACACGACATCCACATTTAGCACCGCCATCCTCGGGTTCGTGATCTGGGTGTTCTCGATCATCTGCTGCCGCTGCTGATCCGCTTCGTCGGGCAGCTCGTGCAGGGTCACCTGCCCGTTCGGGTGTGACTCATTGAACTTCTGAATAATCTTGGGGAGATTACCTGAGGTATCTTTGCCGGTCCAGAACTCTATGTCGCCCTGCTTGCTGAAGTCGACGGCAGAAGGTGCTTCGCCTTGGGGGGTACCCTCTTCGCCGCCACCACCGCATGCGGCGACTGCAAGAAGGGCACCCAAGAATGCTGCCGCCATCAGCATGCGGCGCTTGGGTCGAACGAAAGTCATGAGGCATTGCCTCCGTTTAAGTCAGGCACCGATCTGTGGCGCCACACCACTTCGTCACACTAGGGCGAGACCGTCTTCTCAGCGCAACACCCTGAGCAGATAGTCAATATTCGTTATAGATCGCGTAACACACATGAGTCGCCGTAGAAAGCGGACTCACAGGTAGAGTCCAGTTTTTCCGTCGCTCAGACGCTCCGCTGCAACAGCGTGTATGTCGCGCTCCCGAAGCAGCACGTAGTCCTTGCCTCGCACCTCCACCTCGGCACGGTCAGCGGGATCGAACAACACACGATCGTCGACCTTGACCACGCGGACATGGTTGCCGATCGCTACCACAGCGCCCCAGGTGAGCCGGCGCCCGATAGCCACGGTTGCAGGTATCAGGATTCCGCCGCTACTGCGACGCTCGCCGGCTTCCTGCTCGGTCGACACGAGAACCCGGTCATGGAGCATCTGGACCGGCAACGGTTCGGCGTCTGGCGGCACGATGAGCCTCTTATCAGGAACGCCGACGACGCACCAAAGTTCGGATTATCAGCACGAAGGTAAGAAGCCCGGCAACTGCCCCGCCAATAGCGGCGACCCGTTCCTTCCGGAGGTCCCCCCGTGCGTTGAAGAGCTTGGATTTGGCATCCTCCAGCTCAGCGTTCGCCAGCTGCTTGGCGCCACCGACCAGCCGCTGCTTGATCCGATTTGGATGGACCTGGTCAATGAGCTCTGCGACCGATGCTGACAGTCGATCCCGAGTCGCTGCCAGATCCGCCTCGATCTGCGGCTCATTCCGCTGCCGCTGCTGGGGGTTACTCACTGACACGTTGTGCTCCCTCACGCTGATAGTCGTCGCCATCGCCCGGCAACTCTCTCGACCGACAGCGTATTGCAGCCAGTCCCAGGGACGGTGAGCGGTGCGCCACCGCACTCAAGGGTCAGCCGCGGGACTAGGGTGGCTGATTATGGCCACCCAACTGTCGCCCGGTGACATGGCGCCGGCTTTTACATTGCCCGATGCTGACGGTTCCAATGTGTCGCTTTCCGACTTCCCCGGTATGCGCGTGATCGTCTACTTCTACCCCGCCGCGATGACGGCGGGTTGCACTACCCAGGCTGTCGATTTCACGGCGGCGATTCACGACCTAGCCAAAGCCGGTGTGCACGTTGTGGGCATCTCCCCCGATATGCCGGAGAAGTTGGCGCAGTTCCGCCAACAGCAGGCGGTCGGTTTTCCGCTGTTGTCCGACCCGGACAAGACCGTGCTCAATGCCTACGGCGCGTACGGCGAGAAACTGCTCTACGGCAAGCTCGTTGAGGGAGTGATCCGCTCAACCTTCGTGGTCGACGTCGATGAGAAGGGGCGGGGTCAGATCGCGGTGGCACAGTACAACGTCAAGGCCACCGGCCACGTCGACAAGCTCCAGCGCGAACTGGGTCTCTAACGCGATCCACGCGAGCACGACAACATTGTGCCGAAGGAGGGACTCGAACCCTCACACCCGAAGGCACAGGATCCTAAATCCTGCGTGTCTACCAGTTCCACCACTCCGGCTGTCGAAGCTGGCCCATTTTACGGTCGCGATGGGTGAGCCGATGGGCACGCCGCAAGAAGTACGGATCCAGAGTCAGGTCTGCGCTTCACGCCGGTAGCTCACAAAGCTATAACCATCGTGCTTCTCGCGCCCGGTCAGCCGCCATTCGCTGGGATCGATTGCAGGAAAGGTGGTCTCTCCGGCGGGCTCCTGGTCGACTTCGGTTATCTCCAGCCGGGTGAGCCGCTCCCAG
>DATFQP010000379.1:0-28732 GCA_035264145.1 Propionibacteriaceae bacterium | reverse complement strand
CGCGGTGCGAGCAGCGCGTGGTGTCGAGGGCCGCGACGCCATCTGGTCTCATCCGGACCTGTTGCCGACCTCTGCTGACCTCGACGACCCGCTGGGCTTCGTTGCGGGAGAGAGCAAGGCGGAGGATTCCGAGGCGTCATTTGACCGCGCACTGGCGGAATTGCTGGATGAGGCAGACGGCGCCACCTCGGAGGGCGACTCGGCGCCAGATGATCATGATCAGCGCGACGAAGAGCAGTGAGCGGCCCCGGACTCTCCTCCATTGGCTCCGTCCTTGCAGACAGCTGCGTCCGGACGCTGAGTGAGTGGCGGGCGCCCACCCGCAAGCAAGATCGGCTGCGGCGACTGTACGTTGATCATCTTGCGGCCCATCCGGATGGCTGGTCGAGACACTGCCCGGGCGCACATTTGACGGCGAGTTCGTTGATCTGCGCCCCGCCGGCGCAGCAAGTGCTGCTGACTCTGCATGCCCGGCTCGGCCGGTGGCTGCAGACGGGCGGTCACTTGGAAGCCGGCGACCAGAACCTCCAAGCCGCGGCCATGCGGGAGGCAGCTGAAGAAAGCGGGCTCGAAGGGTTGACGATAGATCCCGAGCCGGCGCTGCTTTCGAGGCACGAGGTCCTTTGCAGTGGAGCGCCAACTTTTCATCTCGACGTGCAGTTTCTAGTCCTCACCGAGGAGTGCACGAAGCCCGCCTTCGGAGTCGAGTCGATCGACGTGCAGTGGTTCAGCCGGGATCAGCTTCCCGACGTCGACGATTCGGTCACGTCACTGGTCGCCGCAGCCGGGTTCCGTCTCGGCTGGGGCGCCTAGCTCGAGCGAGCCTGCTCAGACGTTCCGGCCAACGCTGCTCCGCTCATCGACCAGGCAGCGGCATTACGAGTCCCCGATCGTCAAGGGGGCACCTGACAGTAGCGCCCGGGTTTGGTCCCAGCCTTCGAGGCCTGGGTCGAGCTGATGCACCGATGTAGGTGTCCGGACCCGGTGCCACGCCGGCGCCAGAGCCAGGAGGCTGCGCCGGGGAGCCGCAGCCTGCAACTGGCTGACCGACGCGCTGTCCAGGTCCAGGGCGCTCGCCGGAATCCAGCCCGCCATCGGCAGGGCCAGGCCGATCGCGACGTATCCGTCCCCCGCATGCTCTGGTGCGATAACGACGTCAGCACGCTGCAGAGCCTTGAAGACCTTGGCCAGTACCAGCGCCGGCAGGTCCGGTGTGTCGGCCGGCACAACAACAAGCTCGTCGATATCACCTGAGACCGCAGCGGCTAGATCCGGCACCGTGATGTCCGCTGGCCACGAGTGATCCCCCGGCCAGAGCAGATCACCGATCGTGGCCGGACCGGCGATGCCAGCCTCCACCTCCGTCAAACCCGATACGACCTCGTAGGTATCTGCCAGACAGGCGGTGGCAAATGCGGCCGGATCAACCCCCGGCGGTGCACCCGTGACGGCATCGTGCCGAGCCAGCACGACCGCCAGCCGTCGCTTACCGGTCGCCATATCAGCTGAACGTCGAGACTCCGCCTCAGTCGACATCCTCGATCTCCGGACCTGCTCCGCCTTGCCCGGCAAGATACCCCTCGAGATAGCCCTTCGCCTTCTCTGCAGCCGGATAGACCCCGACAAGGTTCCAGAACCTCGTCGAGTGAGTGAGCTCCACCAGATGGACCAGTTCGTGGACCAGCACATAGTCCACTACCCACGACGGCATGACTTGCAGCCGATTCGAGAGCCGAATCGTCCCGGTGCTCGGCGTGCACGACCCCCAGCGCTGCTGCTGGTTGGTCACCCAGTTCACCGATCGAGGTTCCGGGAATCCTTCAAGAGAGGGAGCTAGATACCTGTCCACCAGTTCGCGGGCCCGCTCTGCCAGTTCTGCATCTCGGCGCGGAGCCGACACGCGGGATTCGCGAGCCAAGACCTTCCGCACCAGGTCGTCGACGTACCTCCGCTCGTCCGCTGGCGACATCGACTGGGGGATCAGGACCACGATGGCGTCGCGCTCGCGGTAGGCGGTCACCGTACGGCGACGGCGGACGCTGCGACGCACTTCCACCCGGGGCTGTTGAGACTCACTAATCGACCGGAGATTCACAGGACTCCATGCGCGGGTTCGGCTTCCAGCCGACTTTGGCGGCTGGTCGATGGCTTCACCGTATCTCCGCCTTCGGTCGAGACTTGACGTTCGGCGACGTGTCGGCCTGATCACACCAGCTATCGACAGGTTTCCACAGCTTTGGGCAGCCGGGGCGGTCACCAGCGCGTTCCTTCCACAAGCCCGCAACGCACAGTCACATCTCGTGCACACGCTTTTCCACAGCCGGTGGATTGCCGTCCGCCGTCCACCGTTTGACGGCGCGCCTGCCGAGAGCTAGCGTTCCCAGCACGAAACCTCCAGACGGTCGGCACGCTCGCAGGGGAAGGCAAGCGCTGCTGATGTTCCTGGAGGTTTCGTCTTCTCAGCGGCGTGGTCGCGCTCCGCGCCTCGCACGCCTCGCGTAGAGTTACCGGCGATCGGGCGGGGACGCTGGCTGCGGCGCGCCAGATCGCCAACTTGCCCAGCGAGGCATTGCCTGATCGCGGGGCGACCATCGAACGAGGAGAAAGTCATGGCGGAGACCTACAGCGGTGAGTTCTACTGCGTGAAATGCAAGGCGAAGCGCGAAGCTTCGGGCGACGTTCATGTCAACGACAAAGGCACTCGGATGGCGAAGTCCAAGTGCCCGGTTTGCGGCACCAACCTCAACCGGATCCTCGGCAAGGCCTGAACCGTATTCCCGCGGACAGCGGACACACCACCATCGGGGGCAGCCAAATCGGCTGCTCCCGATCCTTTCTCGGGGCTCTTTTGGTGGGACTCCCCTCGACAACACTCAGGCGAAATGGACAACACGCTCCCTTGTGGAGGAGACCACCTGTGCTCTCCGCAAGTCGCACACTGATGTGATGCCCCTGGAGACTCCGCTCACTGCCAAGCTTCGATACCCCAAGCTTCGACAACAGACTCCGGTGCTGCACCGCTCCGCTGACGAAGTGCAAGTCGGAATCGATAGCGACACGGCACTGATCTTCAGCGAACCCAAGCTGATTTCGGTGCTGCTCGCCTTGGACGGGGCCCATCACATCCATGACATTCGGGACGCCGGTGCAGCAGCAGGTTTGCGCGCCGACGAGGTCGACGAAGCCGTGCGCATTCTCGATGACGCCAACATGCTGCTGGAAGCGGGACGCACCTCCTGGTCTTCGGAGGCACGCCAGTCCGTGCGGTTGATTGGGGCCGGCCCGTTATGTGCTGCCATTGCCAGGCTGCTGGCCCAGAGCCGCCTCGGTCGCCTGTGGCTGGTCGATCCCCATCCGGAACAGGCAAGCCCCGATGGGCCGCCGGATGGGGTAGGTGGTGGCCGGCCGGAGAGGCTGCGCGCCCGTTTGACGTCGGAGTTTCAGATCCAGGTTGCGACTGTCAACCACTGGACGAGACCCTCCTCAGCAGAAGTCGACCTGACCGTCGTGGTCAGTGACGCCGCGGAGGCCGACCGACTGGTCACCGAGGACTTGGTCCGGGCGGACCAGCCACATCTGATCGTGCGTTCCGCCGGCGACTTCGTGACCGTAGGGCCGCTGGTGATCCCTGGTCGTACCGCCTGTCTGCGCTGTACCGATCTGACCCGACGGGACGCCGATCGAGCGTGGCCGGCGCTGCTCGACCAGCTGACTCGGCTTCGACTGCCCGCGCCACCCGCTCTCAGCGCTTGGGCGGCGTGCATGACAGTTACCCAGGCGCTTGCTTTCCTTCGCGGCGGAACACCTGAGGCCGGCGGCAGCACACTCGAGTTGAGCCAACACGACCTGGTGACTCGACGGCGGACGTGGGCAATGCATCCGAACTGCGACTGTCACTGGATTTCGGCTGGACAATGGAGTGCATGAGCGATGACCGAGTCGATGACCCGTTCGGCTCGGCCGACGAAAGTACTCCGAGCCGTGCCGTAGCACCCGACACTTTGGCGCGCTCTACCCTGCGTCGCGGTGCCCGACTCGCATCCTTGCCGCTCGGCTTTGCCGGCCGCGCCACGCTCGGCCTGGGGAAACGGCTCGGTGGGGCACCGGCAGAGGAGGTCAGCGAGCAACTCCAGCAACGAGCTGCCGAACAGGTGTTCCGGGTCCTGGGTGAGCTCAAGGGTGGGGCCATGAAGTTCGGACAAGCACTCAGCCTGTTCGAGTCGGTGCTGCCCGAGGAGGTTGCGGCACCGTACCGCGCGCATCTCAACCGACTCCAGGACTCCGCGCCGCCGATGCCCGCGTCGCGGGTCCATGCCGTTCTCAGCCGGGAATTGGGCACCGACTGGCGCAAGAGCTTCCGGTCCCTCGATTCCCTGCCGGCTGCGGCGGCATCCATCGGCCAGGTGCATCGTGGCGTGTGGATCGACGGTCGGGAGGTCGCGGTCAAAGTGCAGTACCCGGGCGCCGACGATGCCTTGCGCTCCGACCTGCGTCAGATCGGGAGGCTCTCCAAGATCATCGCACCGGTCGCGGGCGGGATGGATGTCGCGCCGCTGGCGGCAGAACTGGCCGAGCGGGTGAGCGAGGAGTTGGATTACACCCTCGAGGCGGCATCCCAGCAGCAAGCCGCAACCGGATTCCGGGGCCAATCTGAGTTTGTCGTGCCAGCGGTGATTACCGCCACGCGCAAGGTGATGATAAGTGAGTGGGTCGACGGCACACCGCTGTCCAGCGTGGCTAGCTGGAGGGAACCCGAGCGAAACGCGGCCGCACTACGATACGTGCGATTCCTTTTCGCAGGTCCGACCATAGCGGGCCTGCTGCACGCTGATCCGCACCCTGGCAACTTCAAGATCATGTCCGACGGGCGTCTTGGCGTGGTCGATTTTGGGCTGGTCGCACGGCTGCCACAAGGGCTTCCTCCGGCGATGGGCCGCATTCTGCGCATCGCCATGAAAGGTGACGCCGAACGGGTTGCCGAGGGCCTGCGAGAAGAGGGATTCGTGGCCTCCGACATTGATGCTGCGGACCTGATGGAGTACCTGGGACCCTTTGTCGAGCCGGCTGCCGTTGAGGAGTTTGAGTTCAACCGGGATTGGATGCGGCAGCAATTCCTCCGGGTCCGCAATCCCACGGCGTCGGGCGGTGTAGCCATGAAACTCAATCTGCCGCCCAGCTACCTGTTGATTCACCGGGTTTGGATGGGCGGTATGGCCGTCCTCTCGCAACTGAACGCCCGAGCCGCCTTTGGTGATGTGCTGACTGAGTTCCTCCCAGGCTTCCGTGGGGACGTGACCTGAAGTCGGACGGGTCATGACAGGACCCGACCGAGCCAGAGCCGGATGGTGTGGACGATACGTCCAACGCCGAGTCCGGATGGCTCAGTACGGGTCATGCGGCTGCCTCCTGGTCGGACTGCTGGGCCGCCGACGCGAAGTCGGGCAGCGGGTGCTTACGGGGTCGTCCACGCGGGCGCTTGTACGCGACGACAACACCCTGGGCGAACAGTTCGCCGCCCCAGACCCCCCACGGCTCTCGCCGTTGCAGAGCGCCAGCTAGGCAGCGCTCGCGGATAGGGCAGTCCAGGCACAACGCTTTCGCCGCTTCGACGTCCGCCGGGGCTTCAGCGAAGAACAGCTCAGGGTCCACCAGGCGACAGGGCAACTCCGGAGGTCCTGCGTTATGCGGCGTAACACCTGGGAAGGTCATCACTCCGCCACCTGCCTCATTCATTTCGGCCAGCTTTTCTGTTCGTGAGCGCCCAGAGGCCCCTGGGCTACTCGATCTTTGGCCGGAAATCACGAAGGCCGCGATTCCCGGTTGTCTGGGATCACGGCCCTTGGGCTGTCGGTGGGTTCTACACCGGCGGGCTGGTAGGAGGTGGTCCCAAACGAGTCGAAAACTTGGTGTCAGTGACGTGCACACCGCGGGCTCCCGCGATGCATCCGCCTTGGGTGGCCTGCATTGCCGTCGCGCTCCTCGACATGGCATAGACGTCCGCTTCTCCCTGGAGGAGCTGAACCCCATCGGTGGCAGGGAGAGAACGAGCGTTGAGGCGCCAGGTCGCACGCCAGCGCGGCTCCTGAGCCGCGTGCCCAGGTACCACCGGGAGATCAGGCGTCGGGTTGGCGAGCAGCAGGCGATGCATGTGGCGATTGACCATCGTTGCCACTCTCCTTTCGCTGATCATCGTGCGGTTACCCAGGCGTCGCTCGACGACAGCCGCGTAATGCAAACTGCCGTCCTGTTCACAGTAAGGGACCCTTGCGGACGTGCGCAAACCTTTTTTGGCCGAGGTCGCGCCATTGATCTTGACTCAGGAACTGTCCGCAGGTCTCTTCTCCTGGGCGAGAATGGCCAAGACGTGCTCTCCGTACTTGTCAACCTTGGCCGCACCAAGTCCGGAGATCTTGATCAACTCGGCGGGTGAGGCCGGTCGGGCTTCTGCCACGGCAACCAGCGTGGCATCGGTGAAGATGCAATACGCCGGCACGCTTTGGGCCGCCGCCTCTTGTCGGCGCCACTCCTTCAGCAGGGTGACCGTGTGCTCGTCAAAGGTAGATGGGCAATCGATGTGCCGGCTGAGCTTGCGTTCGGCAGAGTTGTGCAAGGGCCCACCACAAGAACGGCAGTGTGCCGCCAGTGCGGACCCTCTCGCCCGCCCGACACGTGGCGTCGCGGTTGTCGCTAATGAGGCGGGCAGCACTGGATCCAGGAAGCGCGATGGTTTGCGCCCGTTGCCGCCACCGTTACGGGTGCGAGACCACGAGATTCGGAGGTGTTGCCGAGCCCGGGTGATGCCCACATAGAGCAGCCTCCGCTCTTCCGCGATCTGATCAGGAGTGATTGCCAACACGAAGGGCATGGAGCCTTCCTGTACACCAAGCAACGCGACGGCGTCCCACTCGAGTCCCTTGGCGGAATGCAGTGTTGACACCGTCACACCCTGCGCAGACGGTACGTGTTGCGCCTCCGCTCGACGCTCGAGCTCGGCGAGGATGGCTGTGAGATCGACCTGCTCAATCGCACCGTTTGTCATGTCCTCGGCGACACTCAGCAACGCGGCGAGCGATTCCCAGCGTTCTCGAACCGCTCCTGCTCCGGTCGGCGGATCGGGTGTCCAACCAAGCGTGCCGAGCACGGCCTTGACCTGTTCGACCCCGCTGACGGCTCCTGCGGTGCCGCCTTCTCCAGCGCGTACTTCGGTGCGCAGGGCCAGCAGTGCCTGGCGCACCTCCGGCCGCTCGTAGAACCGTTCCCCTCCGCGCACCAAGTAGGGGATGCCGCGCTCTGCGAAGACCTGCTCGACAACCGGTGACTGTGCGTTGATCCGAAACAACACTGCCATCTCGCGAAAAGCCACACCGATGGACCGAAGATGGACAAACCAGTCGGCAACCGCAGCCGCTTCGCTTGCCTCGTCCGGTGCCTGGGCGAATGTCGGTTCGGGACCGGGAGGCCGCTGGGCGTCCAACGTCACTGCACGCAAGCCAGCACCGGCGGGGAGTTGTGACATGACCTTGTTGGCACAACCGACGACCTGTGGTGTGGAGCGGTAGTCGCGCACCAGCCGGATGATGGTGGCTGATCGATATCGTTGTGCGAAGTCGGTCAAGAACCCGGCTTTGGCGCCGGCAAAGGAATGGATCGTTTGGGCGGGATCACCCACCACGCAGATCTCTTGGCGGTCACCTCGCCAGAGGTTGAGAAGTGCCTCCTGCAACGGGCTCACATCTTGGTATTCGTCGACGACCAAGTGACGGTAAGTGCGGCGCACGGCGTCGGCCACCTCGGGATGGTCCGATATGAGGGCGGCGGCGCAGAGCAGGATGTCTTCGAAATCGATCCGGGAGCGGTCACGCTTGGCCGATTCGTAGCCGGCGAAGATGCGGCCGATCGTTTCGGGGTCTAGCGAGGCAAGTACTCGATTGTGTTCGGCGGCAAGGCGTGGATAGTCGTCGACCGAAACGTTGCTGACCTTGGCCCATGAGATCTCGCCCACTAGATCGCGCAGTTTCGGGGTGTCGACTCTGACTCGCAGCCGGCTGGCTGCTTCGGCGACCAACGACATCCGGTTGTCCACCACCGCTGGCAACTCTCCGCCGTAGATGCGGGGCCAGAAGTACTGCGCCTGGCGCAACGCCGCCGAGTGGAATGTGCGGGCCTGAACACCGTACGCTCCGAGCTGCTGCAACCGCCCTCGCAGCTCGCCGGCCGCCCGGGTGGTGAACGTGACCGCCAGCACGCTGGTGGGGTTATAGGCACCCATCGCCACGCCGTACGCGATCCGATGCGTGATGGCGCGGGTCTTGCCCGTGCCCGCGCCCGCGATGACCGCCACCGGGCCGCCGAGCGTCGTGGCAACCTCCCGCTGCTCCGGATCGAGGCCGGCCAGCAGCTCCTCCGGACCGGACATCACAGCAGCGACGGACACGCACGTCACCCTAAACCGAGCCGGTGACACCTCTGCCCGAACCGGGCAGCCGATAAGCCAGCCGGGTTTGGAAGACCGACGGCTTCCGCCGCATCGGCACCCGCTGCCCAATCGGCACGAATCCGTATCGACGATAGGTGCGTTCAGCGGCGGTGTTGCCGTCAGCCACATCCAGGACAAGCCGACTTGAGCCTCGCGACACCGCCGTCTGCCCGATCTCATCGATCAAGCGCGCGGCGACTCCTCGCCCGCGGGCATCGGGCGCCACATACATGGCGACGATCATCATGTCACCGTCATCCTGCGGAAAGGTGACTGCCATGCCGACCACGTTTTCGTGATCAACAGCGAGAAAGGTCGACGCACGGACAAGCCGGTCGCGCCATTGCTGATCACTCAAGTGCTGCTCGTCTTCGAGAGTGGACTCGTAGGCTTCCGGCTCTTCGCGCAGGGCGCGCAGCCGAATGTCACGGCAGACCTGCCAGTCGTCGATTTCCGCGCGCCTGATGATCACGCCCACACAACCATCCTGCCCGCGGGGTGCACGAGAAGGTGCGCCTCAACATGCGTGGCGTCAGATGTGCTTGGTGTGGAGAGATGAACGGCTCAGCCGCCTACGGTATGGAGATGCTGGGCCGTCGATTCGCTCAACGTCACATCAGGACGATGACAGCCGTGTGACGAACGCAATACGATGCAGGCGTTCGGGCTGAAATAGCCTCGCCTCCCGCCTAGTTGTATATATCGTGACTATGGAATCGACTCTCGAACTACCGACTGTCTTCACGACCACGTGGTGCGGGTACTGTGTGCGCCTCAAGTCACAGCTGAGCCGGGCGGGGATCGAGTTCCGCGAGGTCGACGTCGAGAAGAATGCGGATGCCGCCGTAGTGGTCGCACAGGTCAACTCGGGAAATCTGACCGTACCGACGGTGCTGTTTCCAGACGGCTCGGCGCTGACCAATCCGACGGCAGCGGAAGTCGGCAGCCGTGTTGGAGCAGCTGCCTGACTTGCTGTCGCTGCCGTTAATGGCCCCGAGAAGCCGCTGACTGAAGTGGGCCGTTAAGCCAGCAGTTCTCCGCCCGCCCGACACGTTCGCCTGGTTCGCGCTGCGCTGTCAGGGGGCCGCCTTAGGGTGGTCCGATCATGAGCCTGTACGTCCAACGTGCCGAGCGCGCCGACCGGCTCGCTGCCGGTCTGGCTGAACTACTCAGCACTCCGCTAGACGATCCGTTCGCCGCCGAGATCGTCAGTGTCCCCACCCGTGGCGTCGAGCGGTGGCTAGCGCAGGGCTTGTCGCACCGGCTTGGCACAGGCATAGGGGACGACGGTGTGTGCGCCGGGGTAGAATTTCCCTCTCCTCGCAGGTTGACGGCCCGCGCGATGAGCGGAGTCTGGCAGCTGGCTCCAGAGAAGGATCCCTGGCAGCCGGCCCACGCGGTCTGGCCGCTGCTGAACGTCATCGAGGTCGCGCGTGGCGAGGAGTGGCTCGGAGTCCTCTGGACGTATCTCGGCACCTCTCCTGATCACCGCTCCGAGGACGGGGGTCTGACGGAGGTGCGGAGCGACCGGCGGTGGTCCATTGCCCATCATCTCGCCGGCCTGTTCGCCGGTTATGCGAGCAGCCGGCCCTCCATGATCGCTTCCTGGCTCAGGGGGTATGACACGGACGGGCTCGGACAGCAGCTTCCACCCGACCGAGCCTGGCAGGCAGAATTATGGCGGCGGCTACGCGTGCGGATCGGCGTAGAGAGCCCTGCCGAACGGCTTCAGAGCGGTGCCGCCGAGCTGGCGATCTCACCGAGCAGCACAGATCTGCCCAGCCGAGTGTCAATCTTCGGCGCCACCAGGATCAACGCCGATCAGTTGTTGATTCTGCGTGCCCTGAGCCACCATCGTGACGTCCACCTCTGGCTGCCTCATCCTTCGCCGACGCTGTGGTCGAGCCTGGCCGCCGATCCGGACACCGCTGTGGTCGGGCCACGGACCGACCGTTCAACCGCGGTGCACGCCCGGCACCCGCTACTGCGCTCTCTTGGCCGCGACTGCCGCGAGCTACAGCAGATGCTGGCTGCCGGAGGTCAAGTCACCGAGGATGCGCACTTTCCTGCGCCGGAGGCCGTCCCAGCCACATTGCTCGGTTGGCTTCAGCGCGACATCGCCAACAACTGTGCACCGCGACCGAGCGATGTGCCAGTCCTCCGTACCGATGACCGCAGCGTCCAGTTCCACGCATCACACGGCCCCGATCGCCAAGTCGAAGTGCTTCGCGAACTGCTCGTCGGGCTGCTGGCCGATGATCAAAGCCTGGAGCCCCGAGACATTCTCGTGCTATGTCCCGACATCGAGACCTACGCCCCGCTGATCTCGGCTTCATTCGGGCTGGACGTGGGCGAATCGGAAGCCGAACATCCGGGGCACCGCCTCCGGGTCCGAATGGCCGACCGCTCCATCCGGCAACTCAATCCTCTGCTCTCCGCGCTCAGCCGGCTGCTGGTTCTGGCCGAGTCCCGGATGGAGGCATCAGCCTTCCTGGACTTCTGCGCCCTGGGTCCGGTCGCGCGGAAATTCGGTTTCAGCGGCGATGATCTCCAGCGCCTGCACGAACTGGTGCCCAGGTCGGGCGTCCGCTGGGGCTTCGATGCCGGGCATCGCGAGCGGTACGGCATGTCTGCCTTCTCCCAGAACACCTGGGCCGCCGGTCTGGATCGGCTGCTGTTAGGGGTGGCCATGGATGAGTCTGATGACCGCTTCCTCGGCACTGCGCTGCCGCTGGACGACGTCGACTCCCAGGACGTGGATCTCATCGGACGGCTGGCGGAATGCCTCGACCGGGTTCGGAGCCTCACCGATTCATTTGCGACTCGGCGGCCACTGGCCGGCTGGTGCTCGACATTCAGGGAGGCGATCGAGGAGTTGACATCGGTCCTTCCCACCGACAGCTGGCAGGTTGCTCATGCCTACGGGGAGCTGAGCGGCCTGGCAGAGGTCGCGTCCAGCACTTCCCCTCTGGATCAGGCTGAGGCGCTCGATCTCAGTCTCGCTGAAGTCGCGGCCGTGCTGACGGAGGCTTTTCGGGGCCGCGCCAGCCGGGCCAACTTTCGCACCGGCACGTTGACCATGTGCACCATGCTGCCGATGCGCTCGGTTCCTCATCGCGTCGTCTGCCTGCTCGGCGTGGACGACGGGATCTTCCCCCGGCACCTCGAGGTTGACGGCGATGATCTCCTGGCTCTCCATCCATGGATCGGCGACCGCGATCCGCGCAGCGAGGATCGCCAGTTGCTGCTCGACGCGATCATGGCGGCGATTGATCATTTGGTCGTCGTCTATGCCGGCATGGATCCGCGGACGGGCGCCAACCGCCCGCCGGCGGTACCGATCAGTGAACTCCTGGATGCCCTTGACCGCACTGCTCGCACGGTTGATGGGCACCCGGTCCGCAGCAAGATCATGACCGAGCACCCGTTGCACCCGTTCGACCCGCGCAACTTCGGCCGCGCTGCCACTGGATCCATCCCCGACACTTCACCCGATCCGCCCGGTCGCGCTTTCAGCTTCGACCGGGCGACGTGGCGCGGCGCCCTCGCCGCCAGCGCTGAACGAACACCGCCCAGGCCGGTGTTCGGACTGGTGCCGCTTCCCGAGCCTGCTTTAGAGCCGACGGTGGAGATCGAGGATCTGAGTCGCTTCTTCGCCCATCCGGTCCGCGCCTTGCTGAAGGAGCGCGCCGGCGTCAGGCTCCGCCACGACGATGACCGACCGGCTGAGCAGATCCCCATCACCCTGGCCGGCCTCGACCGCTGGGAGGTCGGCAACCGGTTACTCGGCAGGCACCTTTCCGGTGTGGATCTCGGACAGCTCGCGGCCGCCGAATGGCGTCGGGGCTGGTTGCCGCCACGAAGCTTCGGTTCGGTCGCCCTGGGCGAGGTCGCCGAGACCGTGCGGGAGTTGGCCCAGGCGGCCGCGCCCTACTTGACCGGACCGCCTGAGCGCCGGGACATTTCCGTGCCGGTGGGTTCGCAGCTGTTGGTCGGCACCGTATCCGAGATCTACGAAACGAATGTGATCCATGTCGCCTATTCCTTTCTGGCCGCGAAACACCGGCTGCAGAGCTGGATCGAGCTCCTTGCCGTCACAGCGAGCCATCCCGGCGCTCCGTGGCGAGCGGTCACCGTCGGACGAGGCGGTCGCTCAGTACTCGGACCGGTGGATCCGGAGTTGGCGCTGAGCGTCCTGACCCGGCTGGCGGCCCTGCGCAGGACCGGGTTACGCGAGCCTTTGCCGTTCTCCCCCAAGACGTCGGCGGAGTACGCGAGGCTTCGAGCGGACGGCAAGACGGTCGACTTGTACGAGAAGAAGCTGCAAGCGATCTGGCTCACTGAGCGGGATCTGGCCTGGGAGAGCTTCTTCGGAACGAGGGCCAACCTGGAGGACCTGCTGCGCCAACCACCTCTCCCGGAGGACGAGCACGAAGCGCTGAAGGAACCAAGCCGCTTCGGCACTATTGCCCGGGTTGTGTTCGAGCCGCTGCTGTCGGTGGAGGCCGGTGGATGACCACTGACCCACTCCCGTTCGACGTGTCCGGGGATCTGCCGACGGGAACCACTGTTCTCGAAGCGAGCGCCGGCACAGGCAAGACGTACACGATCGCGGCCCTCGCCGCGCGCTACATCGCCGAGGGCGCGGCTGAACTGAGCGAGCTGATGATCGTCACATTCGGTCGGATGGCCACCAACGAGCTTCGACTCCGTGTCCGAGAGCGACTGGTCCACCTTGAGGCGACGCTTGCTGCCGCGCATTCCGGTGAGCTGTCCGGTCGGATCGAGCCGGCCTCCCAGAGTGACAGCGTCGAGAAGCTCCTCATCAGCGGTGATCAGCGGGAACTGCGCAAGCGACACCAGCGGGTCGTGGCGGCACTCGCCGAATTCGACGCGGCAACGATCGCCACCACCCACGAGTTCTGCCTTGCCATGCTCGATGGGCTCGGCGTGCTGGCGGATCGTGAACCCGCCGCGCGCTTCGTCGAGCAGCTCGGTGATCTGACGCGGGAGGTAGCGGGAGATCTCTATCTCCGCCGTTACGCGATCAGTGGGGTACCGCCCCTGGGTTTCGACGCCGCTCTGGAACTCGCGCAGTCTGTGGTCGAGAATCCGCACGCCAGGCTGGTGCCGGCGGCCCTCAGCGCCGAGGACTACCCGGAGGCAGCAGAGAGGCACGCCTTCGCAGCCGAGGTCCGGGCGGAAGTCGAGCGCCGGAAGCGTTCGGGCCGGCTGTTCACCTACGACGACATGTTGATCAGGCTTCGCGACGCGCTTGCGGATCCGGTCAATGGAACGGCCGCCGGCGACCGCCTGCGCAGCAGGTACCGAATCGTGCTGGTCGACGAATTCCAAGACACCGACCCGATCCAGTGGGAGATCCTGCGGCGCGCGTTCCATGGTCACGTCACGTTGATCTTGATCGGCGATCCGAAGCAGGCGATCTATGCGTTTCGCGGCGCCGATGTGTTCAGCTATCTCGACGCAGTCCAGGAAGCCGACTCTGTTCGCACCCTGGCCACCAACTGGCGAAGCGACACAGCGCTCGTGCGGTCGGTCGAGACGTTGATCGGTGGTGCGGCGCTCGGCGACTCCCGCATCGTTGTCCGGTCGGTCAGAGCCAATCAGCCCGAGCACCGGCTGCGAACTCAATCCGGGGAACCCTGCGCCGTGTTCCGGCTGCGGGTGATCGAACATGCCGTCGACGCAGACACCGTACTTCCCGTTGCCCGGCTGCGGCCCAAGATCACCGAAGATCTGGTAGCGGATATCACCACACTGCTCGCTTCAGGTACCACTCTGACTTCCAACGGGCGAAGCCGACCGATCGACCCGGCCGACATTGCCGTCCTCGTCCGCACCAATGACCGAGGTGAGAGCATTCGTGACGGACTGATCGCAGCCGGTGTTCCAGCCGTCATGTTCGGCGCGTCCTCGGTGTACGCCTCAGCCGCTGCCGACGACTGGCTGACGCTGCTGACGGCTTTGGAACAGCCTCGGCAGCAGTTCGTTCGGCGCGCAGCACTCACCTGCTTCTTCGGCTGGACCTTCGACGAGCTGGCCACAGCCAACGAGCACAAGCTCGTTGCTCTGATCCAGCAGGTTCGGTCCTGGAGCCGGGTTCTCGCCACCCGCGGTGTGGCCGCCCTCCTCGATGCCATCACCGGCCAGACCGGCCTGCCGGAGCGTTTGCTGCACACCACAAGCGGTGAGCGATGGCTGACCGACCTCCGCCACATCGCTCAAGGTCTGCATGCCGCGATGGTGTCGAACCAGCTCGGCATCTCCACCCTGGTGGAATGGTTGCGAGATCGGATGTCCGAGGCCCGCCGTAGTGGACTGAGCGACCGGACCCGGCGGTTGGAGACCGACGCCCGTGCTGTCACCATCCTCACGGTGCACGCCAGCAAGGGTCTCGAATTTCCAGTCGTCTACTTCCCCGACGCCTGGGATCAGCACGTCGACAACCGGGACGATGGCCGTACGCTCAGGCTGCACGAGACCGATGTTGAACACCGGACGATGTGCGAGCTCGACGTTGGTGGCCTGCACGCACCGGATCGGACAGAACGGTTCGCGCAGCACCTGGCTGAGGAGTCCGGCGAGCAGCTCCGGCTGCTCTATGTCGCGCTCACCAGGGCCGGTTCTCAGGTGGTGACGTGGTGGGCGCCGTCGCGCAACACGCCGGCGTCGGCCCTCCAGCGGTTCTTGTACCGGCCGACCGAGGGGGGCGCTCAGCCGGCCCCCAGCTATCCCTTGACCGGTGACCCGCGAACTCTTGGCCGGCTGCAGACCGACTTCTCGGTAGAGACGCTGCTGCCACGAGCACCGGTCGCATGGCGCTCGCCGGTTGAGCGAACCTGGCCCGGCCCGCCACGGACCTTCGACCGAGCTCTTGATCTGCAGTGGCGCCGGACGTCGTACTCCTCGCTGACCGCGGCTGTTCACGGGTTGGACCTCGTGCCGGCGGGTGTAGGGAGCGAGCCCGAGCCAACAAAGGAAGACGATGAGCCGACGTCGATGCCCGACGAGGTAGCTCCGCCGGCACAGGCTGCCGTTCCCGGCCGCGACGGGACAGCCGCCGTGACCACCGGTGACGAACGTTCCGGTCTTGTCTCCCCCATGCAGGACCTCCCCGTCGGAGTGGAGTTCGGAAGCCTGGTCCATTCGGTGCTCGAGGTGGTCAACCCAACTGCCGACCCACTTACTGTCGAGCTTCGCGAGGCAGTGGCCATCGCGATGACCCGAACCCCGGCCGCCGATGTGCCCGCCGACATCCTCACCGAGGCTCTACTGCTGGCGATGCAGACCCCCCTCGGCTCACTGGCGGGTGGCCGGCGCCTGTGCGACATCTCGACCTCCGACCGGCTGCCGGAACTGACGTTCGAGCTGCCGCTTGCCGGAGGCGATCACCCGACCAAGGAGCTCACTTTGGGCAGTCTCGGTCCGTTGCTTCGCCGCCATCTCCGGCCTGGGGATCTTCTTCTGGAATACGCCGGGGCGCTCGAGCACCCTCTTTTGCGGGGTGAGACGCTGCGCGGCTACCTCAACGGCAGCATCGATGCGGTGTTGCGCGTGCCGGGCCCCCACGGCGGGTCGCGTTATCTGCTGGTGGACTACAAGACGAACTGGCTCGGCGGTGAGGAACCTGGCCGGCTGTTGGTGAGCGATTACACGCCACAACGGATGGCCCGAGCGATGATGGAAGCGCACTATCCGCTGCAGGCACTGCTCTACTCCGTGGCCTTGCATCGGCTTCTGCGCTGGAGACAACCGGGCTACCGGCCCGAGGCTCATCTCGGCGGCCTGCTCTATCTCTTCGTTCGGGGCATGGCCGGGCCACAGACCCCGCAGATAGACGGCGTTCCGTACGGGGTCTTCAGCTGGCGTCCACCGGCTGCGCTGGTGACCGAACTATCCGATCTGCTGCACGGCAGGCCGTCATGAGCACTGTCATGTCATGAGCAC
Organism: Propionibacteriaceae bacterium; assembly: GCA_035264145.1. GTDB lineage: Bacteria > Actinomycetota > Actinomycetes > Propionibacteriales > Propionibacteriaceae > Microlunatus. Next base: position 12,288 of record DATFQP010000379.1, on the reverse strand, counting down.
TGTCATATCGTCCGACGCCATCGAGTCGACCGACGCCAGATTCGCCCATCGTGCTTCGGGTCAGCTGCGCGCTTTCAACCACGCCGGTGTCCTCAATTTGGCCGATGTCCATACCGCGTCAGGCATCTGCCGGATCGGTCGCGAAGACGACGAGCGAGTCGCGCTCGCACTCGCATTGACTGTCCGCGCGCTGCGGATGGGCTCAGTCTGCATCGACCTCGACACTGTGCACGCCCAGGTGCATGACGAATCCGAGGCGCAGCTCGACGTCACGACGCTGCCCTGGCCGCACCCCGATGATTGGCGGCAGGCAGTGACGATGAGCGGCCTGGTCGCGACCGATCCAGATGAGCCACCGAGTCGACCTCTACGTCTAGCTCACGGTTTGCTGTATCTCGAGCGTTACTGGCAACAAGAAGAGCTTGTCCGGCGGGAGCTGCAAGGACGGTTCTGGGCAGCGCCCCCTCCGGTTGACAAGGATCGGCTCGCCATTGCACTGCATCGCCTGTTTCCTGGGCTGGTCAGTGATCAGACTGATCACCAGGCCCTTGCAGCGGCCGTAGCCGTATTGGCCCGCATAACAGTCCTGACAGGTGGCCCGGGGACCGGTAAGACCACAACGGTGGCCCGCCTGGTAGCGCTTCTCAACGATCAGCCCGGTACCCCGCTCCGGATTGCGCTCGCCGCGCCGACCGGAAAGGCAGCGGCCCGGCTGGCTGAAGCGGTCCGTACGGCCGCCAGCCAGCTGAGTCCGGAAGACCGATCCCGGCTCGAGGACATATCCGCATCGACGCTGCACCGACTGCTCGGCTGGGTGCCGGATAGCCGCGGGCGGTTTCGTCATCATGGACGCAACCGCCTCCCACACGACCTCGTCGTCGTCGACGAGATGTCGATGGTGTCCCTGACGATGATGGCCCGCCTGCTGGATGCCCTGCGACCCGAGGCTCGACTCGTGATGGTCGGAGATCCGGACCAGCTTTCCTCAGTCGAAGCCGGCGCGGTGCTGGCCGACATCGCGCGGGCTCCGGGCAAGCCGAATGTTGAGCTCGGCGGAAATTTGTCGGCGTTGAGGCTCATCCCACACCACAGCCATGGACCGACCCATGGCGTGGTCCAGCTAACTAGAACATGGCGATTCGGGAGAACAATCGATCAGCTGGCAAAGGCCATTCGAGCCTCTGATCCCGACGCTGTGGTGGAGGTCCTACGGACCGGCGCATCCGACGTCGTATTTGCTGAAGTCGATGTTGAGCCGGTGCGCCCTGAAGGCCTGGAGCCGCTCGCCGAGGAGGTCCGACGCTCCGGAGTCACCACCAGGGAGGCCGCCAAGGTTGGCGACGTGCCGAGCGCTCTGGCGGCGTTGGACCGTCACCGGCTGCTCTGCGCGCACCGCCGAGGGCCCTTCGGGGTCGCACGATGGAGCAGTGAGGTCGAACGCTGGCTGTCTGAGACTGAGCCAGGCTACGCCGACGAGGGTGAATGGTATCTGGGTCGTCCCCTGTTGGTCACCGCCAACGACTACGAGCTGGGGCTGTTCAACGGTGACACCGGCGTGGTGGTCGACTCCCCGGATGGGGTCCGAGTGGCATTCGCTGGGGGGCCCCAGCCAACGCTCTTCGCGCCAGTTCGCTTGGACGCGGTCCAGACGGTGCACGCGATGACGGTGCACCGCGCCCAGGGAAGCCAGTTCGATTGCGTGTCGTTCATCGTGCCGCCACCCGACTCGCCATTGCTCACCCGGGAGCTGCTGTACACCGCGGTGACTCGAGCGACCCGGCGAGTGCAGGTTTTCGGCAGTGAGGACGCCATCCGACGGGCTGTGCTGCGTCCGGCAAACCGGGCCAGTGGGCTCCGATCTCGGCTCGGCTGATCCGATTAGGCTGATTGCGTGACGAACTGGGCGATGGCCAGTGACCTCGACCGCGTCGATCACCATCGCAGGTCTCAGGAGTGGGTGGCGAATCTGTGGCGGGCTGACGACGCCAAGCTTCTCAAGCTTGATGACCAGTCGCGATTTACGACGAATGCGGGCGGCAGCAAACTGCGGATGACCAAGCCGTTCGTGGAGTACGACAGCCAGCGCCATCGTCTTCTCGGCCTACTCGACGCGGTGCCAGTGTTTGCCGTTGAGACGTTGACCGAGGGTGAAGTGCACGACATGCGCGAGGTCGGTCATCAGCTCAGCGACAACGAGCGGGACATCGCCGCTACGGCGGCTGCGCTGACCCACTGGCATCGTCGGGAACCGCACTGCCCTCGCTGTGGGGGCCGGACAGTCGTGATCAACGGCGGCTTCGCGCGACACTGCGAATCCTGCGGTGAAGATCATTTTCCACGGACGGATCCAGCTGTGATCGTCGCGGTCATCGACGCTGCTGACCGAATCTTGCTGGGCAGCCAGGCCTCGTGGGGTCCCCGGGTGTCGGTGCTGGCCGGCTTCGTGGAGACCGGCGAATCCTTGGAGCAGGCGATCCATCGCGAGATCGGTGAGGAAGCCGACATCGCGCTGACCGACATGCATTACTTCGGTAGCCAGCCGTGGCCTTTTCCGCGTTCGGTGATGGTTGGCTTCTTTGCGCGCGCGACGACAACCGAGATTTGCGTTGATGCAGAGGAGATCGCTTCGGCAGACTGGTTCACGAGGGCTCAACTCACCGAGAGGCTTGATTCCGGCGAACTCGGGTTGCCCGGGCCAAGCTCCATCGCCTTTCGGATGATCCAGGCATGGCGGAACGGCGAAGCGCCTCTGTGAACCACCTGGTGGCCGACCCGGCTCGGCTGCTCTGAGCGTTGCCGCCACTCGAACCTGCCGAGCGCATATCCCGGATCGCGTGGACTGCGCGGCCCCGATCAAGATCCGGATATGAGCTGCTCGAGCTCGGACCGGACGGGAAGGCGTTCGGGACGGACGACACGATCCGAGCGGACGTAGTAAAAGATCGCATCGACCGACTCCACTGGGAGGTTGTGCATCTCTGCCCACGCCAGCCGGTAAATGGCCAACTGCCACGGATCGGCGTTCTCGGCACGGTTCGTCTTCCAGTCCACCACCTGGAATGAGTAACCGTCCGGAGCTTCATCGCCAAGTCGGTACACCGCATCGATTCGCCCACGGACGAGCCGGCCCGACAACAGGACAGTGAACGGTGACTCAATGGCGTACGGCACGGTCTGACCGAAGCGACCGGCAAGAAATCTCGCGCACATCTCGCGCAACTCGGTCTCATCCCCGGTCCCCGCATCGGCGCGATCCGGTAGATCGTCGGGGTCGACTAACGACTGCTGGCCGAGGGGGCCACTCGACAACCGAGAACCGAAATGTGACTCGACCCAGGCGTGGAAGCGGGTGCCAAACCGGGCGGCTCGGGACGGTGGTCGGGGCATTGGCCGGGCCAGCTCGGCAGCGAACGCGTCTGGTTCGACGGACAGCCGCAGCATGGCCGTGGCCGAGAGGGTGCCGGGCAGCTCGACGGTTTGCTCCCCTGAGCGTGCTTCCACAGCTTCGGTCACTAATCGGTCGAGGTCGGCGTCCCAACCTGCGACGATCGCCTCTTCATCGAGCAGCAGCGCCGGTCGGTCTACCCGTTCGTACGAACCCGTGGCGGCAAGGCGCTCATGGGCATCGATCACCCACTGGGCAGCTTCCATTCGCCGGTTCAAACCATCTGGATCCAGGGGCGCAGGCCACGGCCGCGGCTCGATGGCGACTACCAGCGGATTGTGCTCGGCTGGTGGACCTGCTTCTGGACCGAGCGCGTCATGCCGCCGAGCCTCGGCCATGATCGCTTGCAGATAGCTTGATGCACTTCGCGGTTTGAGCGCATCTGGGCGCCATAGATGGCCGCTGCCGACGAGAACGCGCTTCGCCCGGGTCACTCCAACGTAAGCCAGCCGGTCTTCAGCCAGCAACTGCTGCTCGGCCAGCCGCTCGCGGTAGGCCGTCATCGCCGAGTTGGTGACTTCGGCCAACTGCGACACCGCGGCCGCGTCACCACGTAGATCGGCCGGCAGAGCCGCAGCGCTCGTCACCCAATTGTCGGTGACCCGGTCGCTGGGGAAGATGCCCTTCATCAGAGCCGGCAGGAAGACGACATTCCACTCCAGGCCCTTCGCCTTGTGGACCGTCAGCAGTTTGACCGCCTCACGATCAGAGGGCACGGCCTGTTCCAGGCCGGCACCCTGATCGATCTCAGCCTGGAAATAGGCCAGCAGGCCGGCCAGCGAAGCATCCCCATCGATGTCGGAGTAGCCGGCCACCGCATCCATGAACGTGCCGAGCTGGTCGCGACGCGACTCGGCGACATACTGGCGCGTCGCCATCAGCTCCACGTCTAGATCCATCGTGGCGATCACTCGCCGGGTCAGGTCCAGGACCGGTTCGTCCCCGTGCCGCCGAAGGTAGGACAACTCCGCGGCAAAGCGGGCGAACCGCTCTAGAGCCGCCGGAGAGTATGGGCGATCACCCGGGTTCTCGAGTGCGTCCAGCAGGCTGACCACGTCGGCGGGGTCGACCTCGCCGACGGCCTCCTCGAGGGCGTCAACAATGCTCAGGTCGGAGTAGACGTCGACGTGTTGGTCGTCGTCCGCCGGCCGGCGTGAGAGGTCACGCGCCCGGCTGCCGAGCAGGGCGAGATCGCGTGGTCCGATGCGCCAGCGGGGACCGGTGAGCAGCCTCAGCAGCGCGGCGTTGGCGGTGACATCGGCGATCAATCGCAACGTCGCCGTCACGTCCATGATCTCCGGCAGCCGCAGCAGGCCACCCAGCCCGACGATCTCCACCGGTATATCCCGTGCACTGAGTTCACCGTAAATCGGCGCGATATCCGCGTTCCGCCGGACGAGCACGGCGATGTCGGCCCAGTGGCCAACTGTTCCCGCCTCCTTTGCGGCGGCGATCTGGTCAGCGATCCAGCTGACCTCTTCCGGCCAGGTGTTGAAGGTGGCCGCGCGAACTTGGCCCGGACCTGCCTCGTCCGGCGCACGAAGCAAGCCGAAGCCCTCTTGTGAATCGTCTCGGCTGAACGGAAGTGGACCATGCCCGCGAAGCGGCGTGCTCGGTGGTAATGGACCACGCCCGCGAAGCGGCGTGCTCGGTGGCAACGGACCACGCCCGCGAAGCGGCGTACTCAGGGCATTGGCCACGTCAAGGATCGTGTGACCGCTGCGCCGGTTGATCGTTAGCGCGAATCGGGCGCTCGGGCCACCGTCAGCACCGCGGAAGTCATCGGCGAATTGCAGGATGTTGCTTGCGGCCGCACCTCGCCAGCCATAGATGGCCTGGAACGGGTCCCCCACGGCAGTGACGGGATGGCCCAGACCGTCAGCAATAGTGGTGCCGGAGAAGAGGCCGTGCAACATCAGCGCCTGGGCCGCAGAGGTGTCCTGGTACTCGTCCAGTAAAACCACGCGGAAGCTCGAGCGAAGCACCTCCGACACCTGTGGCACTTCGTTGGCCAGCCGTGCCGCGATGGCCATCTGATCCGCGAACTCCACCAGGCCGAGGCGCTGTTTGAGCTGTTGATACTCCCGGACCAGACTGGCCAACTCCAACCTTTCCTCAGCCGCCAGCGCAGCCTTCCGCACCTCGACGTAGACGTTGCCCCGATTGTTCAGCGGGGCAGACTCGCAGCCGAGGAGGAATTCGCGGGCGTGCGGGTCCAACTGCGATGGGTCGACAAGATGTTGTTGGAGATCCGCGTCGAGCTTGAGCAGCCTTTCGGTCACCGTCGCGGGCCTCAGCCGGGACAGGAACTCGAACGGCCCGGCCGCCGCCTTCACAACCTGTGACGCCAGCCGGAACCGGGTCGCGCCGCTGATCAGCGTGGGGTCCGCCTCGAAGCCCAGGCGCAGGCCGTGCTCGGCAACCAGCCGCGCGGCAAAGGCATCGTAGGTCATCACCAATTGCTCGCCCGACTCGTCGATCCCATGACCGGCGATCACGCCGGCTCGCTGAAGCGCTGACCTGATCCGGGAGGAGAGTTCAGCCGCCGCCTTGCGGGTAAAGGTCAGGCCCAGCACCTCCTCAAGCCGTGCCGCACCCGAGCCGACGAGCCAGACGACCCGCGCCGCCATCACCGTTGTCTTGCCCGAGCCTGCACCGGCGATGATCACCCCTGGCTCTAGGGGCGCGGTGATCGCCGCCAGCTGTTGATCCGAGAAATCGATACCAAGTGCGTCAACCAGGTCCGCGGGAGATCGAAGCTGCGCTCCGGATGCAGGTCGCAGTGCCAGTACGCTCACCGCACCACCTGCTCCCCAGACCGTTGCGCCGGGCAACTGTCGGCGAATCGGCAGTATCGGCAGGCTGGGCCTATCCGCGCATCGAAGCGCTCGGTTCGAATGATGTCGGCCGCCTCCGCAAGGCGCCGGTGTACCCAGGTCGACTGAGCCGGGCCGACCTGCTCACTGGTTGCTTGAGACGTGGGAAAGGGGACGTCGTCCAGCGATGCCTGGGGGAAGACCCTGGGATAGGTGGTGGCTGAGGCGTCCGAGAGCCGAAGGTAAACCAGCTCTGCGCCACCCGGGCGGGCCTCCTCCCCGGCAACGTCGGCGAACGCGCCGTGAGCCACCGCCAACTGGTAGACCCCAAGTTGATCATGCGAGGTGATCTCGTTGGCTGATGGCGGGACGCGGCCGGTCTTGAAGTCGATGATCCGAAGCCGTCCATCGGGTTCCCGCTCGATCCGGTCGGCGGTGCCGGTCAACCGCACGCGGTCGGACTCGAGATCGATATCGCAGCTGAACTGGACTTCGGTCCCGAGCAGCTCTCGGTTGGATCTGCTCTGCTGCCAGGTGACAAAGCGTTCCAAGGCCGCCTCCGCCTCGACACGTTCCACCGCCGATAGCCACTTGGCGTCGAAGTCGATCTGATCCCATACCGACTCCAGATGGCCCGTCAAGGCGGACAGGTCGACATCAGGCCTGGAACCATGCTCGGCAAGCACGTGTACCACGGAGCCGAAGGTGGCAGCCGAGCTGCGAACGGACTCCCCCTGAGCCTTCCGTGCGAGAAACCACTGCCGCGGGCAGGCAAGCACGCTCGCCAGTTGGCTACCGGAGAGGTGTACTGGCGCCTCTGGATGAACGACCGCGGTTGAGGAGTCGCTGAGCTCTGCCATGCCCCACCATCGACTCGGGGTTGCCGCTCCGGCCAGCGGCCGCCCGCTGGTGTCCGCAGCGTCGGTCAGTCGCGCCAGCCGCAGGGCCGCTTGTTCGCGAAGCGTAGGGCTGGTGTCAGGGTCGGTGCTCACCGCTCGAAGTTCGCCGACCAGGGCGGCTATGGAGAGCGGCCGCCGCGGGCGACCCGGCAGCATGGCAATCGGAGCGCCGAGCTCGGATAAGAAACGTGACGGCTGATCGGCCTCGCCCTCCGTCCCTGCAACAGCCGTTATCACGAGCCGGCGCCGTGCGCGGGTGCAAGCGACGTAGAACAGCCTGCGCTCTTCGGCGATCCGGGCGGCTGTCGGTACCAGCTCCGACAAGCCGCGCCGGCTGAGCCGGTCGGGCTCGAGCAGCGAACCACGACGTCGCAGGTCCGGCCACACCCCTTCTTGTACGCCCGCGACCACCACGAGATCCCATTCCAGGCCCTTGGCCCGGTGAGCGGTGAGAACCCGGACGCCGGTGCCGCGAGTCTCCGCTTCCCTCAGCGTGTCGGCCGGGATCTGCTGGCCCTCGATTTCGGCGAGAAAAGCGGTGACGCCGCGGAGACCGGCGATCTCCTCCGATCGTTGGGCAAGCTCGAACAAGGCACAGACCGCATCCAGATCGCGGTTGGCGCGGCGGCCGGCATCACCGCCGAACGCAGCCTCCTGCCGCAGCCGCTCGGGCCAGTCGGAGCCGTCCCAGAGGACCCATAGCGCTTCCTCGGCCGTGCCGCCGTGAGAGATCAACTTCTGACACCGGCGTAGCTGGGACGCCAACTGCCCGGCTGCCGCCTGATCTTGTGAGGGCGGGACATCGGCCAGCAACTCCGGATCGCGCAGAGCCGCCGCCACCAGTTCGCTGGACGGTCGAGGCAATCCAATGCCGGCCAGCTCAGCTCTCTCCGCCTGCCGAAGGATGCGCCCCAGCCGGCGGACACCCATGCTGTCCAGACCCCCCAACGGTGAGGTGAGCAGGGCGTGAGCCTCGTCCGGGCTTACAGCGCCGGCTCGGGCGGCCACCCGAAGAGCCAGGAGCAGCGGTCGGACGGCCTGTTCGGCCAGCAGTGGGATCTCATCACCCGCAACCTCGACCGGAACTCCGGCCGCGACGAGAGCCCGGCTGAGAGTGGGAATGGTCAGCCTGCCAGACCGCACGAGCACCGCCATCTGCGTCCACCGTAGGCCGTCTCGCAGATGGGCACTCCGCAACATCTCGGCGATGTGCTCCGCCTCGGCACCAGCACTGGCGCAGGTGTAGATCTCGACCCTGCCGCGCGGGAGGCCGGGGGCAACCGATGGTTTGCGGAACGTGCTCAGGACCTCGGGCGGCAGCGGGCGACTCAAGGCCAACCGGTCGGCGACGTTGCGACTGGCCGCAAGCAGGTTCGCCCCAAAGCGACGGGTCACGCCTAGAGCGAGAACCGGAGCCGGCTCACCGCCCTTCGTGCGAAACAGATCTGGGAAGTCCAAGATCCCCCTGGCTTCAGCGCCCCGGAAGGCGTAGATCGACTGGTCCGGGTCACCGACGACCACCACATCCCGACCGTTTCCGGCGACAGCGGCGAGGAGCCGCACCTGAGCCGGATCGGTGTCTTGGTATTCATCGACGAAGACACAGTCGATCTCGCGGCGTAACAGCCCGACCGTTTCAGGATCGGCCAGCATGATGCGTGACCGGTGCACCAACTCGGCATAGTCGAGGACTCCCTCGGCGTCCATCACGTCGAGGTATTCGTCGAAGAACTCCCCCACCGCCACCCACTCGGGACGCCCTGCTGCCCGACCGGCCGCCACGACGTCATCCGGGTCCATGCCCAGCTGTCGAGCCTTGGCTAACGTCGCTCGAACCTCAGCCGCAAAGGCTCGGGTGGGAAACGCTCGGGCCACGCTGTCCGGCCAGTCGGCTCGCTTGGTCTCCCGACTCCCCTGTAGCGTCTCGCGGACACGGAACTCCTGCTCCGGCCCGGTCAGCAATCGGATCGGCGCAGCGGTGTCCACGACTGGGGCGAAACGACGGACCAGTGCATAGCAGAACGCGTGGAAGGTCATCGCCACCGGCGTGATCACCGTACGGCCGAGACGGGCTGTGATTCTCGTCCGCAGGTCTGCCGCCGCCTTCCGGGAGAAGGTCAGCACCAGCACTCGATTCGGCGGCGTGGCCCGACGCTCGATTCGGTCGACGACCGACTCGACCAGCGTGGTCGTTTTGCCCGTACCGGGACCAGCGAGCACCAGCAGCGGTCCACCCGAGTGGGCGACAACAGCCCGCTGGGACTCGTCGAGCAGGGGAGGCTCGGAGCGCCGCTCGGCGGTGCGGATCAGGCGGTACATGCTTCTCGGTCCGTCTCGACGATTGGTGGCCGAACTATCAAAACACCTTCGACTGACACCGTCGCGCAACCCGGCCGAGAGCCGACCGAACCAGCGCTCAGTCAGCCCCCACTGCCGCGACATTTGATCACCGCCGCTGTCGCAGAACTTGATCACCGCCGCTGTCGCGGCACTTGATCAAACGCCTCAGAAGCGGCGGTTGGCGAGCACCGGGATGGTGGCTCGCGCTTGGTCGATCACCTCGATATCGCATTCGACGAAAAGCAGGCTGGGTGAGGGACCCAACTCGGCGAGCACCTCACCGTACGGCGACACGGCTGCGCTGTGGCCGATGCCCGTCGGCGCGCCAGACTTCCGTTTCGCACCGACTGAACTGGGGTCAGCCTGTCCGGCGGCCACCAGGTAGGTGGTGCTATCCAGCGCTCGGGCCCGGGTGAGCAGCTTCCACTGATCTATCTTGCCGGCGCCCGCGCCCCAGGATGCAGCGAGACAGATCACCTGGGCGCCAAGATCGGCCAGCCGGGTGTACAGACCCGGAAACCGTACGTCGTAGCAGGTTGTAAGTCCCACCCGGACGCCGGCGATGGAGATGATCACCGGCTCGGATCCGGCAGCTACGGTCTGGGACTCCACGAAGCCGAAGGCATCGAAAAGGTGAATCTTGTCGTAGAAAGCATCCACGTCCGGACCAACGGCTCGCAGTGTGTTGCGCACCCGGCCATCGTCGGAGGGGCAGAACATGCCGGCGATGATGACCAGCGAGTGCTGGTAAGCGATCTGGGCGAGCCGTTGCGCCCAGGGACCATCCACCGGTTCGGCGATTTCGTTCAGTGGCAACCCGAAGCAGCGCATGGTGGCTTCGGGGAACACGACAAGTTGAGCTCTGCCCAGCTCAGCCTCGGTGGCGGCCTGCGCAACCAAGTCCAGATTGGCCTGCGGGTCAGGGCCGGCGAGGATCTGAGCCAGCGCGACGCGAAGGGCTCCCATCAGCGATGCACTGTGATCATGACGCCATGGTCCAGACCACGATGTCCGCGGTGTCGCTGCTGTTGATCTTGAGGGCCGCTCTGCCAGTGATCCGTACCGAATCACCGGTTTCGAGCTCCCCCACGTTTTCCAGCTGAACGCCGCCTTCGGCTAGGTAGAGGTGCAGATCATCGCCCTCGGGAAGCAACCGGTTCGCCCCCGGAGCCAGTTGGGTGACCCACATGGTGGAGTTGGCGCTGCCGATACTGATCATGGCCTCGGGGTGCCGTCCGGACACCACAGGAACCCAGCTCCCAGCAAGATCATCCAGCTGCACGCCGCGTTGTTCGTACGAGACTGGCCCGTCGGGCTCATCGGGCCGCAGCCACATCTGGAGGAAGCGAGCCGGGCGTGGTCTTGAATTGGCTGAGATCCGGTAGGCGTCGTTGCGCTCCGTGTGGACGACCCCCGAGCCGGCACTCATCCGCTGGACGTCACCACGGTGGATCACACCCCGATTGCCATCCGAGTCAGCATGCACCAGCGATCCGGAGAGCACCCAGGTGACGATCTCGACGCTTCTATGCGGATGATCGGGATAGCCGGCGCCCGCCCCCAGCTGGTCGTCGTTGCAGACGAGCAGCGAGGAGAAGGACACGTTGTGTGCGTCGTAATGGTCGCCGAAGGAGAAGCAGTGGTGGGTGACTCGTCCGGCCGCCTCTGTCCGGAAACGCTGATCCGCACGTCGGAGGACGATGGTCGGCTCGGGCACCTGTCAAGTATCGCCGGATATGGTGGGCGGATGCCGGCCAGACCAACACCAGAGGCCATCGCACCCGGCCAGGAGTCGGTCTGGGACTATCCCCGGCCACCCTCGATCGTGGCCAGCGACGAGCAGATTCTCATCCGGCTCGGGGGTGTGGACATCTGCGAAACCAACACCAGCTGGCGCATCCTCGAGACGTCTCACCCGCCGACGTATTACCTCCCCCGGGCAGCATTTTCCGACGGTGCGCTGGTTCCCAGTCGCGGCCACAGTTTCTGCGAGTGGAAGGGCCAGGCGTCATACCTGGATGTCGTCGGTGGTGCCAAGATCGCCCGCCGGGCGGCATGGTATTACCCGAACCCCGAGCCGCACTATGCCGCGATCCGCGGGCATGTCGCCGTCTACGCCGGACTAATGGATGAATGCCTGGTGGACGGCGAACGCGTCCTTCCGCAGCCGGGTGGCTTCTATGGCGGGTGGATTACCTCGAACGTGGTCGGCCCGTTCAAGGGAATTCCCGGGAGCACCGGCTGGTGATGGATGAGGGCTACGTCGAGCTGGTGCTCAGTGCCGTGGAGCAGATTCCTCGCGGCCAGGTGGCCAGCTATGGCGATATCGCGGAGCTGGTGGGAGTCGCTGGACCACGATTAGTCGGCCGGGTCATGTCGCTGCATGGCGCCGGAGTGCCCTGGTGGCGGGTCGTTAGGGCCGACGGTCGGCCGGTTCGCGGTCTGGAGGAACAGGCACTAGAGCTGTTGCGACGCGATGGGACACCGCTGCGGGACGCGCGGGTGGATATGCGGGCAGCTCGGGTGTGCCCGGCGGCCGATCTGGATGCCCAGCCATAACCCCCCGCGTACTGGCAGCAACGCGCTGACATGTGGACACGAGCTGAGCGATGTTCACAATCGCCGAGAACTTGTGACAGGCTAGTAGCGCTGTTGCAAGTGGTCTGTGTCGTGGTTCGTGCTACGCCCCCAGGACTATTGCGTGGGCGTCGGGCCACTCCTGGCGTCCGACAGCAGTCGAGGCCGTGAGGTGCGGTTTCGAATGCAGATGCTAGGAGATGTTGCATGG
>DATFQP010000378.1:0-2189 GCA_035264145.1 Propionibacteriaceae bacterium | reverse complement strand
TCCATCATTGAGGAAGCCGAGCGCCCTGGTGCTGCTCGCACACAGTGCGCCATAGCGCGCCGCCGTTCGAGACAGCAGCAAGGTGTGCCGGGCGTCGTCGACCTGGCCCTCGTAGAAGCTGATCGAACCTCGGACGGCGTCCCGGCGGGCGGAGGGAAAGACTTCAAGGGTCTTGCGACGGCTGAGATGACGAAGGTGATGCGGAACTCCTCGTCCCGCGCCCATCACGTCGTAGACACCGATGCCGAGACCGGCGTAGCCGCGGTCAATCGCCGGACGGCGAAGTGGATACAGGAAACGAACCGGCTTGGCCAGATGGGGTGCAAGCTTGTCCAGGGCCAGAGCCCGTTCCTTGAGTGCCTCGAACACCAGGGAGAAGTCGAACTGTTCGAGATACCGCAGACCGCCGTGAAACAGCTTGGTCGATCTACTGGACGTCCCGGCCGCGAAGTCCCGCGCCTCGACCAGGCCGACCCGCAACCCGCGGGTCACTGCATCCAGTGCGCATCCGGCACCGGTGACACCAGCCCCGAGGACGAGAACGTCGAGCTGCTCTTGCCGAAGTCCCTCTAGCGCCTCAGCGCGGGTCTGCGGGCTCAACGGGGCGGTTACCGAGCGCATCGTCGGCTCCCGATCAGCCCTGACAGCACCGTCATGTCGCGGGCACCCAGTCCAACGTGCGCTGAACGGCTCGTTGCCATCCGGCGTATCCGGCGTCTCGATCGGCCGCGGTCCACTGGGGGGTCCATCGATGAGCCTCCTGCCAGTTCTGTCGTAACTCGGCCACGTCAGTCCAGAAGCCGAGCGCCAGGCCGGCGGCGTAGGCGGCGCCGAGCGCGGTCGTCTCGGCAACGACCGGCTTACTGACGTCGACGCCCAGGATGTCGGCCTGCAGCTGCATACACAACGAGTTCGCGGTGACTCCGCCGTCGACTTTCAACACCGACAGGTGAACCTGCGAGTCCTTCTCCATGGCCTCGACGACGTCGCGGGTCTGGTAGCAGATCGCCTCCAGCGTGGCCCGCGCCAAGTGTGCTCCGGTGTGGTACCGAGACAAGCCGACGATGGCTCCGCGTGCGTCGGCGCGCCAATAGGGCGCGAAGAGTCCGGAGAATGCAGGCACGAAGTAGGCGCCTCCGGCGTTCTCGACTTGGCCGGCCAGGGCCTCGATCTCATCGGCGCCACGAATGATCTTCAGCTGGTCTCGCAGCCACTGAACCGCCGATCCGGTGACGGCGATCGAGCCTTCCAGCGCATACACCGGGGCCGATCCAGCGAACTGGTAGCACACGGTGGTGAGCAGACCGTTCGCCGATCGCACCGGCGTGTCACCGGTGTTGAGTAGCAGGAAGTTCCCGGTCCCGTAGGTGTTCTTGGCCTCACCCTCAGCAAGGCAGACCTGCCCCACCATCGCAGCCTGCTGGTCACCCAGCACGCCGGTGATCTGAAGCTCCGCACCCACTGGGCTTTCGGACCTGGTCTCCCCGAAGCCATCCCTGGTCACCGACGGCGCGATTGCCGGCAGCATCTGGCGAGGAATGCCGAAGAACGAGAGCAACTCGTCGTCCCAATCCAGGGTTTCCAAGTCCATCAGCATCGTGCGGCTGGCATTGGTCACATCGGTGACATGCTGCCCGCCATCCACCCCGCCCGTGAGGTTCCACAGCAGCCAGCTATCGGTCGTGCCGAAGATCGCGCTGCCTGCTTCGGCATCTGCGCGCAAGCCGTCGACGTTTTCCAGCAACCACTGGACCTTTCCGGCGCTGAAGTAGGTGGCCGGGGGCAGCCCTGCGCGCTCGCGGATCACGTCGCCACGCCCGTCTCGGTCCAGTGCTGCCACAATGGGGGCGGTCCGCGTGTCCTGCCAGACGATGGCATTGGCGTATGGACGACCCGTTCGACGATTCCAGACAACCGCGGTCTCACGTTGATTGGTGATGCCCAATCCGGCGAGGTCGCTGACCTGCAACAAACCCGAGCTGAGTACGGCCGAAATCACGTCCTGCGTGCGCTCCCAGATCTCGACCGGGTCATGCTCCACCCAGCCCGAGCGCGGCATGATCTGCCGGTGTTCCAGCTGGTGTCGGGCGACCTCGCTGCCCGAATGATCGAAGACCATGCACCGACTGCTCGTCGTACCTTGATCGACTGCGGCGACGAAGTCAGGCACCGACCCAGCCAATCACACG
>DATFQP010000377.1:0-3164 GCA_035264145.1 Propionibacteriaceae bacterium | reverse complement strand
GAGCGGGATCGCTTCTTGCTCGGCAAGGGGCATGTCGCGGTAGGGCTCTGGCCGATCTTGGCTGACCTGGGTTATTTCCCGCAGAGCTGGTTGGACGACTTCGGCAAGCTGGGTGCCCCGCTGACCGACCATCCGGACATGCGAACGTCCCCGGGGATCGACTTCAGCGCCGGCGCGTTGGGGCACAACCTCTCGGTCGGTGTCGGCATGGCGCTGGCGGCGCGAAAGCTTGGTCGGGACCACCGCACCTTCGTACTGATGGGCGACGGAGAGTTGCACGAAGGGCAGGTCTGGGAGGCGGCCATGGCCGGTTCCCACTATCAGCTGGGCAACCTCATCGCGGTGGTGGATGCCAACGGATCATGCGGTGACGGACCGACGAGCTCGGTGATGAACATCGAGCCGATTGCTGACCGCTTCGCGGCGTTCGGCTGGTCCGCCGTCGAGATCGACGGACACGACGTGGGCGCAGTGATGAGGGCCTTCGACGCGTTACCCCCGCCGGACTCGGATCGCCCGGTGTGCGTGGTGGCGCGGACGCTCAAGGGCAAGGGCGTCTCCTTCATGGAGGCCGCACCGCGCGACTGGCACCTGGGCTCCCTCGGGCCCGCCGACTACGAGCGAGCCTTGGACGAGATCAAGCAGGGAGTGTCATGAGCAGCGATGCCGAGGCCGTCGACGCGCCGATGGTGGACCCGTTCTCCTCGAACGCCGGCGCCGCGGAGGTCGAGGGCGGCCACGCAGTAGGTGAGGAACTGATCCGCCTGGCCGAACAGCACGAGAGCCTGGTGCTGGTCGCCGCGGATCTCGGCGACAGCCCGATGAGCAGCGCGTTCGTCCGGCGCTTCCCGGACCGGTTCTTCGACTTCGGGATCGCCGAGACCAACAGCATGTCCGCGGCGGCGGGCATGGCGGCGAGCGGACTGATCCCCTACGTCGTGCAGATGGCTGCGTTCGGTGCGATGAAGTGTGCCGAGCAGATCCGGACCGACATGGCCGCGACCCACCTGCCGGTGCGGATCCTGTCCGCATGGTCGGGCTTGATGATGGGTTACTTCGGGACGAGTCACCACGCGGTCGAAGACATCGCGATCGCCCGGGCGATCACGGGGCTGACGGTGGTGGCACCGAGCGACGCCAACTCGATGCGAGCGCTGCTGCGGTCGACCGTCGACCACCCGGGGCCGGTCTTCTTCCGGATCGGCACCGGCGAGGAGCGGCCGGTTCACGCCGAGGTGCCGGTGGTCGAGCGCGGGCGGTTCGTGTCGCTGCGCGGCGGCTCTGACCTGACGATCATCGCAACCGGTCTCGGGGTCCAGGCGGCGATGCGTGCCGCCGAGCAGCTGTCTGCAGAGGGCGTGGAGGCGCAGGTCTACGACGCGCTGTATCTCAAGCCGCTGGACGAGCAGGCCGTTCTGGAGGCGGCGCAGAGCACGGGGCGGATCTTGACCGTGGAGGAGCACAAGCCGATCGGCGGCCTGGGCTCCGCGGTCGGTGAGGTCCTGCTGCGCAATCGGGTGCCAGTCGAGTTCGACGTCATGGCGCTGCCCGACGAAGACCTCGTCGTGGGGGTTCCCCGGGCGCTGCTCAAGCACTACGGCATTACCCCGGACGGCGTGGTCGAGCGTGCCCACGCCCTGATGGCCCGTTGACCGGCCTGAGGACCGAGGAGGCATCATGAAGATGGCCGTGGCTGCGGTAGACGGTGCCCAGGGGTTGGCCATCGAGGAACGAGACGTCCCCGACCCCGGACCGGGCGAAGTGCTGCTGAAGGTGGTCAGCGCCGGCATTTGCGGCAGCGATCTCCACATGCTCCCGGTCGCAAGACCGGGAACCGTGCTGGGACACGAGTACGCCGGGACCGTCGTCGCCACCGGTGCGGGCGTGTCGACGCTGACCGAGGGTGATCTCGTGTGCAGCCTGCCCGCGATCGGTTGCGGCGTCTGCCTGGCGTGTCAGCTCGGTGACCCGGTGCACTGCCCGAGCAGCCGCCACGTCGGATCCCCCAAGGTCGCCGGCGCCTTCGCCCAGTACGTGATCGCCGGTGAGCGGGAATCGCTGAAACAGCCGGCGAACATCGACCCCGCGCTGGGCAGCCTCGTGGAGCCGCTGGCGGTCGGCCTCAACATCTTCGAAAGCGCGCAGGTAGGAATCGGCGACCGGGTCGTCATCTTCGGCGCCGGCCCGGTCGGGCTGGCCGTCACGCTGTGGGCGGCAACAATGGGGGTCGCCCACATCGTCGTCTCCGATCCGCTGCCCGTGCGTCGTGCGCTCGCCGAACAGGTGGGCGCCACCGCAGTCGTCGACCCGCTGAACGAGGACCTCGCCGCAGTCACCCGCGAGGCCATCGGCGGCCGACCGGAGGTCGTCATCGAGTGTGCCGGTCGACCCGGAACGGTCGATGACGCCACCGCGCTGGTGGCCCACCGGGGACGGGTGGTGATCGCGGGAATCCACCTGCAGCCACACGAGCAGTTCAGCCGGATGCAGCCCTACCGCAAGTCCGCCACCGTCCAATTCTCTTCCTGGTACACCCTCAAGCACTTCCGGCACACGCTACGGATGTGGGAGACGAACCGGCTCGACCCGACAGCTCTGGTCACCCACCAGGCGACCCTGGCCGACCTGCCGCGCATTGTTCAGGAGCTGCAACGGCCCAACGACTTCGGGAAGGTCGTCATAAACCCAGATGCTGCGTAGCCCGGGCGGTAGACGGAGTGTTCCTGACCGCTCGTCCGGTCGGTTCAGTCAGGCTGCGACCACCTACGGACGGTGCGGATCGACGACCAGTGGTGGCGCGTTGTTGCCGCCGAATGAAAGCACAGCCCGAAGGAGCTGACGGATATGACATTCGTTGAGGACCTGTTCGGCCTGAACGGGCAGCGAGCCATCGTGACCGGAGCGGGCGGCGGAATCGGCAGGGCATCGGCCAGGGCGTTGGCCGCCGCCGGCGCGAGCGTGGCGCTCGTCGACCTTCCTGGCTCGGAGGATCGCCTCAAGGAACAGGCAACACAACTTGCCGACGAACTCGGCGCCAAGGTGACTCACTCCGTCGCTGACGTATCGAGTCCCGAGGATGTGCTCCGGATGATCAACGAGGTGACCGAACAGCTCGGAGGAATCGACATCGCCTTCAGCAACGCCGGCGTCATCTCCGGCGCGGA
>DATFQP010000376.1:0-10040 GCA_035264145.1 Propionibacteriaceae bacterium | reverse complement strand
GTGTGAACTGTCTGAGGTTCCGGCTGGCTCCACTGGGAGGCTGGCCACGCCGGGCGGCAAGAAGCGGCGGCCGAGCACCCGCTCGGAATATCCGTGACTGTCGAGGTAGGGCGTGATGCCACCGAGGTGGAGCGGCCAGCCGCCGCCCAGGACGAGGCAAAGATCGATGTCCATCGGTGTGGCCACGACACCCTCGGCCAGCATGAGACCAATCTCCTCCGCCAACGCGGTCAGCGCGCGGTCGCGTACCTCTTCGGTTGTACTTGCCCGGTCTCCGACGCGAAACATGGCCGCCGTCTCGTCGGAGACATAGGGCTGGCCTTCGGGCGTCCAGTCATGCAGGCCCGGTCGTCCGGCCGCGACCAACCGGACGAGGTTTTCGGAGACCCAGAATCGATCGCCGAAAGCGTCGTGCAGCGTACGGGCCACGTGCAAGACGATCGGAGGTCCGACCAGTTGCATGAGTGTGAAGGGCGACATCGGCAGGCCCAGCGGGCGGATGGCCGCGTCGGCTTGTTCGATCGGGGTGCCCTCGTCGACGGCTTGAGTGATCTCGCACATCAGTCGGAGCAGCAGCCGGTTGACCACGAAGGCGGGTGCGTCCTTGACCAGGACCGCGTTCTTGCGGAGCTCCTTGGCAATCGCGAAGGCTGTTGCGAGTGTCTCATCATCGGTCGCTTCCGCCCGTACGACCTCCACCAGCGGCAGCACCGCAACCGGATTGAAGAAATGGAAACCGACGACCCGCTCGGGATGCTCAAGGTCGGACGCGATTGCCGAGACAGACAGCGACGAGGTGTTGGTAGCCAGCACGCAGGTGGGTGCGACGTGCTTCTCGAGGTCGGCGAACACCGACTTCTTGACCGACAGCTCTTCGAACACCGCCTCGATCACGAAGTCGCAATCTCCAAAATCGGCCAACTCGGTGGTACCGGAGGTGAGAGCGCGGAGTCTGTTGGCAGCGTCAGGGGAGAGGCGACCCTTGCCGAGCAGCCGGTCGATCTCGGTCCTCACCGAGGCCAACCCTTTGTCGACGCGCTCCTGGTCGAGATCCGACATCACCACAGGCACCTGAAGCCGGCGCAGGAACAGCAGCGCCAGCTGGCTCGCCATGAGACCGGCGCCGACGACGCCCACCTTGGTGACGGGCCGAGCGAGCAGCGAGTTAGGGGCACCCGCCGGCTTGCGTCCACGCTTGCGTACCAGCTCGAACGCATAAAGGCTGGCCCGCAGCTCCGAACCCATGATCAAGTCTGCAAGGCCCTCGTCCTCCGCGGCGTATGCCGACTGCCGGTCCGCGGTCTTGGCGGCGGCGATGAGCTCCAGTGCTTTGTACGGTCCAGGCGACGCACCAGCGACCTTCGAGTCGGTGAAACTCCGCCCGCGGGTAACCGCGTCGTCCCAGGAACCGCCGCGATCGATCTCCGGGCGCGAGACCGTGACGGTGCCGGCCACCACGCCTCCGGCCCAGTCGAGTGAGCGGGCTAAGAAGTCAGCCCCGTCGAACATGGCGTCCGCGATGCCAAGCCTGTGCACCTCAGCGCCCGTCATCATCTTGTTCTGGCTCAGCGCGTTCTCGATGATGACGTTGACCGCTCGGTCAGCTCCGACCAGGTTCGGCAGCAAGTAACATCCACCCCAACCTGGCAACATACCGAGGTAGCACTCAGGCAGCGCAATACCTGCCGCAGCCGCAGAAACCGTCCGGTAGTGGCAGTGCAACGTGATCTCCAGTCCGCCGCCGAGGGCGAGACCGTTGATGAACGCAAACGTCGGCATCGGCGAGCTATGGAGCTTGTTGAAGACGGCATGGCCGATCCGGGCGATCGCCACCGCTTGGTCACGCTCGGTGATCTTGGCAAAGGCGCTCAGGTCAGCGCCGGCGGAAAACATGAACGGCTTGCCCGTAATCGCAATCGCAGCGATGTCGGTCCGGGACGTCGCGGCGTCGAGGGCGTCGTTGAGCGAGGAAAGGCCGCGCGGACCCAGCGTTGTCGGCCGCGTGTGATCATGACCGTTGTCCAACGTGATCAGCACCGCCGTCTGGTTGACGTGTGGTAGCCGGATGTCCCGGCTGAGCGCCCGCGTGACAACCTCTTGATCGGCAGCCGCCGCCGTCGCCTCGATCAGCTGCCGGAGCTCCGGGCTGTTCACGCCGCAGCCTCCGCGACAAAGTGCGGGTTCTCCCAGATCACCGACCCGCCCATGCCAAGCCCGATGCACATCGTGGTGAGCCCGTAACGGGCCTCGGGATGATCTCTGAAACTGCGCGCCAGCTGGATCATCAACCGAACGCCCGAGCTGGCAAGCGGATGCCCAAAGGCGATCGCACCGCCGTACGGATTCACGCGGGGATCGCTCGCGTCGATGGCGAAGTGGTCGAGGAAGGCCAGCACCTGGACCGCAAAGGCCTCGTTGATCTCGAAGGCACCGATGTCGTCGATGCTGAGGCCAGCCTTGTCCAGCACCTTCTCAGTGGCCGGTATCGGTCCCACGCCCATCACTTCTGGTTCCACACCGGCGAACGCGTAGGAGACCAGGCGCATCCCGACCGGCAAACCCAGCTCCTCGGCCACCGACTCGGCGGCGACGAGGCACGCCGTTGCACCATCGTTGAGGCCGGCCGCGTTGCCAGCGGTCACCCTGCCGTGTGGCCGGAAGGGAGTCCGCAGGCCCGCGAGGACATCGACTGTGGTCCCTGGTCGCGGCGGCTCGTCCGCCGTAGCGAGGCCCCAGCCGAGTTCCGAACTCCGGGTGGCCACCGGTACCAGCGACTCCTGGATGACGCCCACCTGATATGCCTGCTGCACGCGGTCCTGGCTTGCCGCCGCAAACGCATCAGCCCGCTCCCGAGTCACCGCCGGAAAGCGGTCGTGGAGGTTCTCCGCCGTCGACCCCATGATCAGCGCCGACTCGTCCACCAGCTTTTCGGCTACGATCCGCGGATTCGGATCGATTCCCTCACCCATGGGGTGGTGGCCCATGTGCTCGACGCCCCCCGCGATGGCCACGTCGTAAGCGCCAAAGGCGATCCCGGACGCCATCGTGGTGACCGCAGTCATGGCCCCGGCGCACATCCGGTCGATCGCAAACCCAGGCACGCTGCGCGGCAAGCCCGCCAGCAACGCCGCGGAGCGACCGATGGTCAGGCCCTGATCCCCGATCTGCGTGGTAGCGGCGATGGCGACATCGTCGACTCGCTCGGGCGGTAACTCAGGGTGGCGTCGCATCAACTCGCGGATGCAAGAGATCACCAGATCGTCAGCCCTAGTCTCGGCGTACATGGATCCAGCCTTGCCGAAAGGGGTACGGACGCCGTCGACGAAGACGACATCGCGGAGGTTACGTGGCACGAGCAATACATTACTCGCGAGTAACTAGTGGCTTGAGCCGCCGGATGCAAACGCACGGGCGATGACTTCGGCAGTCAGCATCCGTTGCCATGGCCGAGCGCCGAGGGCCGACAACGCCTCGTCGATGGCTTCAACGGTGGCCGGATTCGGCGGCTGCCAGGTGATGCGGCGCAGGTGTTCGGGGGTCAGCAGGTTCTCGGCCGGCAAGTCAAGCTCCGCGGCTCTGGTCGCCAGCGCTTCCCGGGCTCGAGTGAGCCGGCCGGCGGCCTCCGCGTTCTTGGTGACCCAGATCCGGGGATGTGGTGGGCCTTCACCTGGTATGTGCATGGGTGGGAGGTCCGATTCCCGCAGATGGGCGGCATGCGAGACCGCCCGTTGCCAGTCCGTCTCGAATCGCTTCGCCTGCCGCCGCCCGAAGGCCGGTATGTGCCGAATGGCGCTCCTGGCCGACGTGGTGCCCAGTGCGTCCGCGCTCGCCGCAAGCTCACTGATCGCGAGGTCAGGCAAGATCCGTCCCGGGGCTCGATCCAGCCGCTCAGCGATCACATCCCGAGTCCGCCACAGTTCGGCCACGTAAGCCAGGCCGCGTCGTGACCGCACTTTGTGGATTCCGGAGGTTCTCCGCCAGGGGTCTGGACGAGGAACAGCGACGTTGCCGGCACCGGCGACCAAGGCGTCGAACTCCTGTTGTGCCCACTCCCACTTGCCACTCACGAGAAGATCCTCGGCAAGTCGGTCGCGCAGCTCGATCAGCAGCTCCACGTCCAGCGCCGCGTAGGTCAGCCACTCAGCGGGAAGTGGCCGGACCGACCAATCCGAGGCTGAGTGCTCCTTCCGCAGCCGCACGCCGAACAACTCCTCGAGCATTGTGCCGAGAGCAACGCGTGGATAGCCCAGTAACCGGGCGGCCAGCTCGGTGTCGAACAGCTGCTTGGGTAACAGCGAAAGCTCGGCGAGGCAGGGCAGATCCTGGCTCGCGGCGTGAATCACCCACTCCGCATCCGCAATCGCCTGCGCCAATACCGAGAAGTCGGCTGGCTGACCGAAGGCAATCGGGTCCACGAGATGGGTCCCAGCGCCTGCCCGGCGGAGCTGAATGAGGTACGCACGCTGGCTGTACCGGAACCCGTGCGCTCGCTCTGCATCAACTGCAACGGGGCCCCTGCCCGCCGTCAGCAGCCGAATGGTTCGTGCAAGTTGATGAGGCGTCTGCACGACCGGGGGCACTCCGTCGGCGGGCTCGTTGAGATACGAGACATCTGGTTCCGCCATCGCCGGTTGCGTGGAAGGGGATTCGATCAATGTCTCCGCGGGTTTCGGTTCGGCGGTTTACGCCGAGATGGCATGAGTACTACTCCGGCAGGCAGGGGCGGTAGGCCCGCCGTGGTACAGAGTAGTTCAGCCCATGCCGCGACATGGGCGGACAGACCGGCGCCGGCAGACAGCTGCGGCGTCCACGAGGCCCGCACCTCGATCTCAGCGCGTGGCGACTCGTCCGACATGCCGCCGAAGGATTCGCTCGACACTGACGTGACCGTGCCGCTGGGTGCCAGATAGTCGGCCGCATGCGCAGCGAGTGCATCGATCAACCACGACCAGCCCACCCTCGCCAGCAACGGGTCGGTAACCATCTCGGGATCCACGTCCGCCCGGGCGAAGCTCACACAGCGGAAGGTGCCCTGCCATGCGGCATTCCCCGCCGGATCGTGCAGCAGGACCAGGCGCCCGCTCCCGATCTCCGCCTCGTTGACCACGACATCGGCCGCGATGGCGGCCGCAAAAGGGGCGATCCGTTGCGGTGCGGGAATCTCCTCCACGACCAACTCCGGTCGCCAGCTGGCGGTCAGCAGCTCATGGGCGGCGCGCCGGAAGGCGTCGGGAACCGGTGCCGCGTCTGAGTTCGCTGCCACCAGATGAGCGTATGGCGGCTGCCCTAGCCGCTCCTCACGACGCGCCGATCTGCCTTGTTCAAGCCGCGTGACAGGATTTCCGGGTGACCGACTCGGGCTCCCCCTTCCTGTCTGCGTGCCGGCGGGACCAGCACGACGACCGGGTGCCGGTCTGGTTCATGCGTCAGGCCGGGCGGTCATTGCCGGAATATCGCCGCGTCCGTTCCGGATTGTCGATGCTTGAAAGCTGTAGCCGTCCCGAGTTGGTGGCGGAGATCACGCTGCAACCCGTCCGCCGGTACGGTGTCGATGCGGCGATTCTGTACTCCGACATCATGCTCCCGCTCAAGGCTGCCGGCGTCGACCTCGACATCGTGCCCGGGACGGGACCAGTGATCGCCCGGCCGATCCGTACGGCCGCTGACTTGGCGAGATTGCGGGAGGTCCTGCCGGTCGACCTTGACTATGTCGCGGAATCAATACGGCTGGTGGTGGCCGAGCTGAGGGATGTCCCGTTGATCGGTTTCGCCGGCGCACCGTTCACTCTCGCCAGCTATCTGGTGGAGGGGGGACCCAGCCGGGATTACGCCAGGACAAAGACCCTGATGCTCGCCGACCCTTCGCTGTGGCACGAGCTGTGCAACCGGCTGGCCGATATCTCCGCGACCTTCTTGGAGGTGCAAATCCGGGCAGGTGCCGTGGCGGTCCAGCTTTTCGACTCGTGGGCCGGCTCGCTGAGTGCGGCTGACTATGCCCACTTCGCGCAGCCCTATTCAGGCCGGCTTCTCCAGCGACTATCGCCGGCCGGCGTGCCCCGCATTCACTTCGGGGTCGGTACCGGTGAACTGCTAGGTCTGATGGCCGACGCGGGGGCCGATGTGGTCGGAGTGGACTGGCGGCTACCCCTAGCGGAGGCCAGCCGTCGTAGCGGTCCATCGCATGCGGTCCAGGGCAATCTCGATCCAGCATTGCTGGGACTTCCTTGGCCGGTGCTCGCCGAGCGGGTGCGCGAGGTGATCCGGTCGGGCGCGGCCGCTCCTGGTCACATCTTCAATCTGGGCCACGGCGTCCCACCCGACGCCGACCCCGAAGTTCTGGGGAGGATCGTGGATCTAGTGCACGCTGAAGGGCCCCGGCTCCGCGAAGCAGCACGCGCAGACGGCTTGGTGGCGTGATGGCCCGGGTCGTCGTCGTCGGTGGCGGAATCTCCGGGCTCGTCGCGGCCCGGAAGCTCGCTCATTCGGGCTTCGATGTGATCCTCGCGGAGGCGGGACGTGCCTGGGGTGGCAAGATCGCCTCGACCTTGCTGGATGGCGTCCGGGTGGACACCGGTGCGGAAGCGCTGGTGGCTCGCCGGCCGGAAGCACTCGCCCTGATCGACTCCGTTGGTCTGTCTGACCGCAGAGTCCACCCGAGCGACGCAAAACCTGACCTGCTGGTCGGCGGAAGGCTGCATCCCATGCCGCGATCGGTCAGTGGAGTGCCCACCGATCTTGATCAATTGGGCGGCCTGCTGTCTCGGGAAGGCCTGAGCCGCGCACGAGCCGAACCCAAGGACTCAGGCGGCCCGGCCGGTGACGTGGCGATCGGGAGGTTGGTCGACAAGCACCTCGGGCCCGAGGTGACCGACAAGGTGGTAGAGCCGGTGGTCGGCGGAGTTTACGCAGGCCACAGCCGGGACTTGTCGCTCGCGGCGTTGTCATTGCCGCTCTATCTCAAGGCAAGCACGGGAGGGTCACTGGTCGACCACGCCCTCGCCATAGCCAATGCCGCGCCCCCGGGGCCGGTCTTTGTGGGTCTGCACGGCGGGGTGAGCACCTTGGTGGATGGGCTAATCCACCAACTGACGGAGTCCGGCGCGGTCCTCCGGCGAGAAACGACGGTACGAGAACTCGTGCCATCTCGTCATGGGTATGAGCTGACGTGGACGTCGGCCGGGGGAGAGGGCCGGCTGATAACCGACGCGGTGGTCATCGCGACTCCGTGGCCGGTGGCCGCTCGGCTGTTGGCGACCGAACCCCACCTCGCCCGCGAGCTGGCTGGAGTTCCGTACGCGTCCATGGCCATCATCACCATGGTCGTCCGCGGTATGCGGGCGAACTCGTCCGGACTGCTTGCGCCACCGGCAGAGCTGCCCAGCGTCAAGGCGATGACCTATTCGTCGACCAAGTGGCCCTGGCTAGCCGACCAGACGTCGGCCGCCTGGGGAAACGGGACCTCGGTCGTGCGCGCCAGCGTGGGAAGGCTCGGTGAGGAACACCTGCTGCAGGTCGACGATCGGTCGCTCGTCGCACGGACATTCGCCGAAGCGCAGACCACGCCAGATTGGCGGCAGGCGGTGCTGGTCGCGGGCCACGTGCAGCGCTGGGGCGGCGCCCTCCCGCAGTATCAGCTCGGCCATCGCGAGCTGGTAGCTCGGGTGAGGGAGCAAGTCGCCGCTGTGCGAGGGGTCGCGCTCTGCGGTGCAGCGCTGGACGGTATCGGTGTTGCGGCGTGCATCGGCTCGGGCACCGAGGCTGCCAGGAAAATCATCGCCGACCTCGGCGGCCGAAAGCTGAACCCCTTGTCCCTGGAGGAGACTGCGTGACCAAGCCGCGTGAGATCAACGACACCATTCGCTACACCATGTGGTCGGTCTTCCGGCGAACCAACATGGATCCGCCGCCGGCCGGCGAGGCGGAGAAGCTCGTTGGTGCCATCGATGCGGCCACCAGCGGGAGCGATTTGATCATCCGGGGCTGGTACGACGTGGCCGGCCTACGGGCCGACGCCGACCTGATGGTGTGGTGGCACGCGTCGTCCTCGGAGACGTTGCAAGCTGCCTACCAAGCATTGCGGAGGTCAAGCCTGGGACGCTCGGGTCTGCGGCCGGTCTGGTCCGTCATGGCGTTGCACCGGCCCGCCGAGTTCAACAAGGGTCATGTGCCGGCGTTCATGTCAGACGAGGAACCGAAGAACCACCTCTGCGTCTATCCGTTCGTCCGCTCGTACGAGTGGTACCTGCTTCCCGAGGAGGAGCGGCGGGCGATGCTAGTCGAGCACGGGATGCTGGCCCGGCCCTATCCCGACGTTCGGGCCAACACCGTCTCGTCGTTCGCGCTCGGCGACTATGAATGGATCCTCGCCTTCGAAGCCGACGAGCTGCATCGCATCGTCGACCTGATGCGAGCCCTCCGCGCAGCGGCGGCCCGCCGCCACACCCGCGAAGAGGTGCCGTTCTACACCGGCCGTCGCCGCGACCTGGCCGACATCCTCGCTTCCTGGTGACGCTCAACTCGGGTCAGGAAGCTACGGGCTCCAGAGTCAGCGAGACGGAGTTGATGCAGTAGCGCTGATCGGTGGGAGTGCCGTAGCCCTCTCCCGAGAAGACGTGGCCGAGATGCGAGTCACAGGTGGCACAGCGGACCTCCACCCGCTTCATGAACATCGAGTTGTCCTCGATGTAGCGGACGCGGTCCTCAGCAAGTGGAGCGTAGAACGACGGCCACCCGCAATGCGACTCGAACTTGGTGTCGCTACGGAACAGCTCCGCGCCGCATGCCCGGCACCGGTAAACGCCGTTGGTCTTGGTGTCGGTGTACTCACCGGTGAACGCTCGCTCGGTACCGGCCTCACGCAGCACGTGATACTCCATGGGCGTCAGCTGCGCCCGCCACTCGGCTTCGGACTTGATCACCTTGCCGACCTGAGCGGCCGGACTTCCCTGATCTGCAGGGCGAGTCGTATCGGTCATGAATTCAGGCTAACCGCCTAAGCTAACGCTCATGGCCATCCCGGCGGTGGAGCTCAGCGTCGGTAACCGCACGGTGAGGGTGACCAGCCCAGACAAGGTGTATTTCCCGGACGTTGGCTTGACCAAGATCAACATCGTGGAATACGTGCTTGCGGTCGGTGACGGCATCCTCGCCGCCTTGCAGGACCGGCCGGTGACCATGGAACGTTGGCCCGGTGGCTACCGACCGGACGTCCGGCTGAGCACGCGTTCAGACTCCCATGGCGATGCCTTCTACCAGAAGCGTGCCCCAACCAAGGGAATGCCCGATTGGGTGCAGACCGTGACAATCACCTTTCCGTCGGGCCGCACGGCCGACGAAGTCTGTCCGACGGAATTGGCTGTGATCGCTTGGATGGCAAATTTGGGGACGCTTCGCTACCACCCGTGGCCAGTCAAGCGGCTCGATACCGAGCGGGTGGACCAGCTGCGTATCGATCTTGATCCGCAGCCCGGGACCGACTTCGTGGACGCGGCACGGGCTGCACAGGAGCTGCGGGGCGTCCTCAACGATGCCGGACTGATCGGCTACCCGAAGACCAGTGGCGGCCGGGGCGTCCACGTGTTCGTTCCCGTCGAGCCAACGTACGGTTTCGTCGAGGCTCGGCATGCGGTGATCGCGCTGGGTCGCGAGCTCGCTCGGCGGATGCCGGACCACGTCACCATCAGCTGGTGGAAGGAGGAGCGTGGCAGAAGGATCTTCGTCGACTTCAACCAGATGGCCCGCGACCGGACCATCGCATCGGCTTACTCAATCCGGCCGACACCCAACGCCCAGGTCTCCGCGCCGCTGACCTGGGAGGAGCTCGATGACGTGGTACCCGAGGATTTCACGGTCATTTCCATGCGCGACCGCTTTGCTCGGCAGGGCGACGTGTGGAGCGAGTTCTATAACCGCGCACCAGCCAAGCTTGACCTGGCACTCGAGATGTTCGAACGCGACGTCCGTGACCTCGGCACAGGAAAGTACGGAGGGGCGGAGATGCCATATCCACCGGACTATCCCAAGATGCCGGGCGAGCCGGC
>DATFQP010000375.1:0-7392 GCA_035264145.1 Propionibacteriaceae bacterium | reverse complement strand
TGCGCTTGGTGCGGTGGTGGCGCCGCCCGACGCCGTGGCGGCCACGTCCATCGCTCGCCGGGTCGGCATGCCCCGGCGAATGGTGACAATCCTCGAAGGTGAGTCGCTGGTCAACGACGCCACGGCCATTACCTGCCTTCGGTTGGCCATTGCGGCCATCGGCGGCGCGGTTGGCATTACGGACGCAACCGTCGGATTCCTGATCGCCGCACTAGGTGGCGTCGCCGTGGGGCTTGCCGTCGCGGCTCTTGCTGTGCAGGTCCGCAAGCACATCAGGCAGCCGGTCTTGGACACCGCCATCTCGATCATGCTGCCGTTCTTCGCCTATCTCCCGGCGGAAGCGATCCACTATCACGAGTTCCACGGCTCTGGGGTCATCGCCGTCGTGGTGACGGGCCTGGTCCTTGGCCACAAGTCCGCGGTGATCCAGTCCGCGCAGTCGCGGGTCAGCGAGCGGGTGAATTGGGCGACGATTCAGTTCCTGCTCGAGAACACCGTCTTTCTGCTGATCGGGCTTCAGGCCAGTCGGATCGTGACCGAGCTGGCCAATTCGCCGCTGTCGGCTGGCCGGATTACCGCGTTCTGCGCCGCCGTGCTGGCTGCAGTGATCGTGCTGCGCCTGATCTGGGTCACAACCGCGAGGTCGTTCCTGTTTCGCCGGGACACCGACGTCGGCGACCGCACGCCAAGCTTCTCGCACAGCCTCGTGGTGGGCTGGGCGGGCATGCGCGGGGTGGTGACCCTCGCGGCTGCACTGCTCATCCCGCCCGACGTCGAGTATCGCGAAACGTTGATCTTTGCCGCCATGGTGGTAACCGCCGGCACGCTGCTTCTCCAGGGACTCACCCTGCCGGCGGTGGTACGCGCGCTGCACCTCCGGGGCCCGGATGCCCGCTCCGATGCGCTTCAAGCGGCAACCGTTCTGCAGACGGCCAGCAACGCCGCCATCGATGAACTGGACCGGATCCGACAGCCCAGCGATACCGATGAAGCGGTGGGCCTGGTCCGGTCCAGGATCGCCGCCCGGCCGGATGCGATGTGGGAAAAGCTCGGCCGCAGGGATGGCACCGAGACGCCAGCCGAGGAGTATCGGCGGCTGCGGTTGGCCACCCTGGCGATAGAGCGCGAACAGGTCTTGGAGATTCGATCGTCGGGGACGGTCGATCACGACGTGATCGAAGAGGTGCTCGCGGCCCTAGACGTTGAGGAGTCGATGCTGACCATATCGGCCCAACGCGCCGAGGAGCTGGAAGAGGGCCAAACGGTCGCCACACCGCACACTCCACAGGGAGCCTGCGACCATCTCGCCTCCGCCCCCTTCGAGAAACCACCCGCCGGTCTGGAGGTGTGCGAGGACTGCATCCGCGAAGGCACCCGTACCGTTCACCTGCGCATCTGCCTCAGCTGCGGCAAAGTGGCGTGCTGCGATTCTTCGCCCGCTCGGCACGCGACCCGGCATTTCCGCAACAGTCGTCACCCGGTCATGCGTAGCTTCGAGCCGGGCGAGACCTGGCGCTGGTGCTTCCTCGACGAGCGGATCGGGTGAGCGACAGGCGACAACCCGCCCGCCAACAGCCAGGATGGGTGTATCAGTCCGCGCCAATCGCGCCTCTTCTCGACGTGCACGGATGGACGGATCGGCGCCCTTGGCCAGGACCGCGTCACCGTGCAGAGAGGCCTCAATGACGTCAGCCGCCTTCGCGCCGTATCCCGGCGGGATCATTGCCACGACGTTGCCTGACGAACTTCCAGTGGTGGCGGTCGGCGGCAGCAATCCGGACCACTCGGTCTTGCGCCGGCTAGGGCAGGGCACCGACGACGAGGCAGTCGACCACGAGCGCGAGGACACCGACTACTCCGCGGGGGGCTCGGAATGACCGATACCGTCGAGACGAGTTTGGCCAGCCGGGCCGGCCGGCTGTTCGCCGCCTACCGGGACGGCGACTCGGGCAAGATGAGCGATCTCGTCCGGCTGCTGACCCCCATCCTCTGGCATACCGTACGAGCGTCGCGGCTGGACACCGCGACCGCCGAAGACGTCGTGCAGACCGTCTGGTTGGCCTTGGTGCGCCGGGCGGACACGATAAGCGAACCCCTCGCGGTGCTGCAGTGGATGGTAGTCACTGCGAAACGAGAAGCCTGGCGAGTGGCCCGCACGCAGGCCAGGGTCCGACCAGAGGACATGGACGCCAGTCCTCCCGGTGGCCCGGATAGCCCCCACTCGGTCGAGGATGAGGTGGTTCGCGACGACGTCCAGAATCGGCTCTGGCAGCACATTTCGCAGCTCCCGGAACGGTGCCGCGCTCTGCTCCGGGTCATCGCCTTCGCCGATCGGCCAGACTACGCAGACCTGGCCAAGGCGCTGGATATGCCGCAAGGCAGCATCGGGCCCACTCGGGGCAGGTGTTTGGCCAAGCTGCGGCTTTCACTGATGAACGATCCGTCCTGGGGGGTGTCGTGAGCACCTTCGATGCCGAGCGTGAAGCTGAGCTGGCGGCCGAGCCGCTTGACTCGGGCGATGCTGCGCTGCTCAACTCGATTCGAGCGCTGTATGACGAGAGCGATCCCCCGCCGGACGGCCTGCTAGATCGCGTGGAGTTCGAGCTGACGCTGGACGCGCTGCATGCCGAAGTCGCCACTTTGATCACTATGGACTTGGCGACCGCGCACATCCGAAGCGCCGCGACGGAGGCGGTCCGAACGATCACCTTCACCAGTGAAAGCCTGACGACCATGGTGACATTGACTCCGCAGCCGTACGGAACGGTGCGGGTTGACGGCTGGGCCGCGCCCGGGGACCGGTTGCGAGTCGAGGTGTTGCTCCGCGACGGATCCCGTGAAACCCGCACCGATCCCGACGGCCGATTCGTCTTCGACGATGTCCCTTGCGGCCTTGCCAAGTTCGCCCTTTACGTTTCCCGCGGAACCGAGGTCGCCACAGTTCTCACCCCCACTATCGAGCTCTAGAGCCTCGCCGACCCTGGCGTGGCGTTTGCCATAAGAATGCGCTTGCCCTGCAAGCGTTGCGCCACGGCGATCACGAGGTGGCGTTGCAGCGGTTCGACGCTGCAGAGCGGCACGTGGCCGATGCGTCCATCAACGACGCCTCCTCTTCTATCTCAACCGCGGCCGCCTCCGGTTGCAGGGTCTAGAATTGTCCATGGCTCGACGGGACTTCGACCGCTGCCTCACCCTGACCGCAGCCCCCGACCACGCCTCGGATTGCAGTTCCGCACACCCGCGCTGACCACCGTCGCCGCATCGACCACCGACGAGCGAGCGGTCACCGTGATGGCGGATTACCACCGGCGGCTGGCGGCGGGTGAAGACTCCGCGTCCGCGCTGGCGTCTGTTACGGCGTCAGGCCCGTGCGTACCGTTCGTCTGCTTCGGTTCCTCCTGGCGGGCCGACCCGGGCGGTGTCCGCTCGTCCTCCGGCGGTGACGGCGAGCGGCCGGGAAGCAGACCGACTTTGCGATAGGCGTCGGACAGGGTTCGGCTGGCTACTTCGCGGGCACGCTCAGCGCCGGCCGCCAAGATCGACTCCAACTCGGTCCGTTCCTCCAGCAGCTGCAGGGTTCGCTCACGGAAGGGTGTGACGAAGGTGATCACCTCTTCGGCGACTGCGGCCTTGAGCTGTCCGTAGCCGTGGCCTCGGAACTGCTCGACGAGCGACGGAATGTCGTTGCCGGTGAGGGCCGACAAGATTGTCAGCAGATTCGAGACCCCTGGCTTGTTGATCTCATCGAAAATGATCTCCCGGCCGGAATCCGTCACCGCGGACTTGATCTTGCGAGCCGTGATCTTGGGGTCGTCCAGCAGTTTGATCACGCCGGCTGCGGACAGCGCTGACTTGCTCATCTTGGCCGTGGGCTCTGCCAGGTCTTGGATCTTGCCGACGGAGGTGAGGATATACGGCTCGGGCACGACGAACGTCTCGCCGAAGCGGGAGTTGAAGCGGACAGCAAGATCACGTGTCAGCTCCAGGTGTTGGCGCTGATCTTCGCCGACGGGGACGTGCTGAGCTTGGTAGATCAAGATGTCGGCGGCCATCAGCACCGGATAGGTGAACAGCCCGACACTCGCCGATTCGGCGCCGAAGCGCGCGACCTTGTCCTTGAACTGGGTCATCCGATTGGCCTGACCGAAACCGGTGATACAGCCGAGGATCCAGGCGAGCTGGGCATGTTCGGGCACGTGCGACTGGACGAACAGCGTGGATTTCGCGGGATCGACACCGGCGGCCAGGAACTGTGCCGCTCCCACCAGCGTCTGCTGGGTCAGCGTCGCCGGGTCCTGCTCGATCGTCAGGGCGTGCAGGTCCGCGATGCCGAAGAACGCCTCGTGATCATCCTGCAGCCGCACCCACTGCCGCAGCGCACCCAGATAGTTGCCGAGGTGCAGCGAATCAGTAGTCGGTTGGGCGAGCGACAGCGCCCGAAGCGAGGAGGGCATGCGGGCCATTGTTCCAGAACGGCGCGACGTGATCGTCCGACTTTTACCCTGATCACCGGCTAGCTGCCCGCGGTGTCAGCTCGGATTCAATCCGCCGCACCACGATGGACGACGCGCGCCGCCGGTCGAGTTCGGTTACCCGCAGCTCGAGACTCACGGGTTCGGCGTCATCGTCACCCGCCAGCGAAACCAGGCCGCGCACGACGTCGCCGATGGCCGGCAGCTGTCCCAGTTGAGCCATGAAGTAGCCGGCGACGGTGTCGTAGGGGCCCTCGGGGAGGACGAAACCGGTCTCCTCGGCGAATTGATCCAACGTCGTCAAACCGTCGACGACCAGAGCGCCCCGCGACGTGATTCGATCCTGCGCGACGACGTCGTACTCGTCGGTGATGTCGCCGACCAGTTCCTCGACCAAGTCCTCCATGGTGACGATGCCCGCGGTACCGCCGTACTCGTCGAGCACGATCGCCAGATGTGAGGGGGCGCGGCGCATTTCGGTCAGCGCCCGCAGCACGCGAGCGGTCTCAGGCAGCGACAGGACTGGTCGGGCCACCTCCGCCACGGGAATCGATCGGGTGCTGATCTCGGGGTCAAGCAGATCGCGTACGTGCACGAAGCCGAGGATGTCGTCGGCCGACTCGCCCATCACCGGATAGCGGGAATGCGGCGCCTTGATGACCTCCCGGACGGCCTTGTGGGCAGGCATGGTGCCCGGCAGGAGATCGACCTCGGTACGCGGCACCATCACCTCCCGGAGGACCCGCTCGCCCGCGGCGAACACGTCCTCGACGATCTGTCGCTCTTCCGCGCCGAGCGTGGTCGAGCCGCTGACCAGCGCCCGGATCTCCTCGTCGGTCACCTCCTCCCGAGCGGCCGCCGGATCGCCGCCGACCAGCCGGACCACGACGTTGGTGGACTTGCCCAGAAACCAGATCACCGGTCTTGCGATCCGGGCGATGAAGTTCACCAAGGGCGCCAGGGCGAGGGAGATCCCCTCCGCACGCTGCAGGGCGAGCCGTTTCGCCGCCAGCTCACCAACCACGATCGAGATGTAGGAGATCGCCAGGGTGACCAGCACCAGGGCTGTGGTGCCGGCAAGTCGGTTGGGAAGTCCGGCTCGCTCCAGTGCTGACCCGAGGCTTCCCGACAACCGGTCCGCACCAAAGGCGGCGGCGAGAAAGCCGGACAGTGTCACGCCAACCTGGACGGTAGACAGAAACAGATTGGGATCACCAGTGAGCCGAGCCACGAGCTGACCTCGCTTGCCACGGTGAGCAAGTTGCTTCACCTGGCTTTCGCGCAGCGAGACCAGGGCCAGCTCGGCGGCCACGAACACCGCTCCGACGCCCACCAGCACCAAGATCAACGCAACGTTGAACAAGACCGAATTCACCAGCGTCAGTGGTCCTCGGGTCTAGGCATCGGGGTCTGCTCGTTCACCGAGCTAGCGTAGTGGGCCCGGGCCGGGGGCCTCGAACTCGACGAGACATGCCGACAGCCCCGGGGGAGGGGTGGTCACGTCAGCCGAGAAGCGGGTGCAGGCGGCTGGCGACCGAGGGGAGTGCGGCTTCAGACCACTACCGCTTCGTACATCCCCCGCGGGGGGATTGTGAGAGGATCCCCCGGTGACTTTGAACGTAAGCGTGATCGGCACCAACTACCTCGGCGCCACCCATGCCGCCGGGTTGGCGGAGTTCGGCCACTCAGTCATCGGTGTGGACATCGACGCCGATCGAGTCAAGACCCTCAACAGCGGACAAGCTCATATCTTCGAGGTGGGTCTGGAGCCGCTTCTGGAAAAGCACACGGCCAGCGGACGCCTCAGGTTCACCACCGGCTACTCCGACATCGCCGACTGGGCTGATGTGCATTTTCTGGCGCTCGGTACGCCGTCCGGTCCCGGTGGTGCTGCTGACCTCAGCCAGTTATATGCGGCAGTCGACACCTTGGGTCCGCTACTGACCAAGCCGACCCTGGTAGTCGGTAAGTCCACCGTTCCGGTGGGTACCGCGATACAGCTCGAGCGACGATTGCGGTTGGCCTCTCCTGCCGGCGAGGGGGTCGAGGTTGCGTGGAATCCGGAGTTCCTGCGCGAAGCGCATGCGGTAGAAGACACCCTGACGCCGGATCGGCTGGTCTTCGGCACGCACTCCAGGCAGGCACTCGAGCTGCTGGAGGAGGTCTACTCCATGCCGTTGACTGAGGCGACGCCGGTCGTTCGCTGTGACATCGCCACCGCGGAACTGATCAAGGTCGCCGCCAATGCCTTCCTGGCTACCAAAATAAGTTTTATCAACGCGATGGCCGGAATGTGCCAGGCCGCCGGTGGAGATATCACCCTGCTGGCCGACGCGATCGGCTATGACAAGCGCATCGGGCGGGAGTTCCTGAACGCCGGCCTGGGCTTCGGTGGAGGCTGCCTGCCCAAAGACATCGCGGCCCTTGCCGTGCGTGCTGAGGAACTGGGCGTCGACACCCTTCGTGACTTCATTCGGTCGGTGGAGGCGATCAACGACCGCCAGCGCACCGAGCTGGCGGAGCTGACAATCGACCAGGCCGGCGGCGATGTACACGGCAAGCGGATCGCCGTGCTGGGAGCCACGTTCAAGCCCGGTACGGACGACACACGCAACTCGCCGGCACTCACCGTAGCCGACTACTTGCACGCCCGCGGCGCCGACGTGCGGATCTACGACCCCCAAGCGCGCCTGCCGCATCGGGACGGGTTCACCCAGGTCAGCACCGTGGAGCAGGCTGTGCGCGGAGCGGAGGTCGTGCTGCACCTGACCGAATGGCCGGAGTTCCGTCAGCTTGATCCAGAACAGCTCGGAGAGCTGGTCACATCCAAGATCGTCATCGACGGTCGGCTGAAGCTGCACACCCCAACCTGGCTGAACGCAGGCTGGAAGGTGGTTCAGATCGGTCGCGCGGCGACGCT
>DATFQP010000374.1:0-2329 GCA_035264145.1 Propionibacteriaceae bacterium | reverse complement strand
CCGGGCATCCGACCGGCTGGCCACTCCGAAAGTGGCTGGTCAGACAAGGTGTCTGCAGATGTGGAGCGGGCGTCTAACCCTACCGCGCCCAGACGAAACTTGTCACAACGTTAAAGATCCTGGGAACCAAGAAGCTCTAGGGGTAGGCGGGACTATTCGCCAGAGAAGTACGAGGCTCCTAAAGGCCCTCATGGGCCAGCAACGACCACATTGTATCCGCCATGAGGAAGCCGTCCAAGAGGGCTGCTTTTTGCTTGTCGGCGCACTAGGTTAGACTCTCGCTCCTGTATCAATGTTCAAGGGAGAGCAGTCGAGAGGCTATGATGCTTGCTGTCGAGTTTGCAGACTTCGGATTCGGCACGGTGGTTGGTGCCATAGTCACGGGCTCTATTCTCATCTTCTTAGACCATCGGCGACGGTCTGACGAAAAGAAGAACCGCTTTCTGGCTGAGAAGCGGCTTGCATACAGAAGTATTGCACAGGTGCTCGACGTGATCGACGAGCAGATATCACGGGGGCAATCAAATAGGGTGATGCCGAATTTTGCGTTTGTGCACCTCAGACGCCTGAGAGGTCACACTCCTTGGCCGCCCCCGTAGTAGTATGCTGCGACCTGAGGACCACGTGGACCGTGCGGCGCGGACCCTAATGTCAGAACGTCACGCCAGGAGGCGCCACTTGTGAGCGAGCGGGTGGCGTTGGTGACCGGTGCGGGAAGCGGGATCGGCCGATCAATCGCCCTCGCCCTGGCCAGCCACGGGTTTGCCGTCGGCCTCGTGGGTCGCACCGCTGACCGCCTTCAAGCTGTGGCCGAGGCGGCTCGTCAGACATCGCCTGGGGTCGTGTGGCTTCCAGCGGACTTGAGCGTCGACAACCAGGTGGCCAGTCTGACCCACGCGGTCGGTACGCGATTCGGCCGACTCGACGTCCTCGTCCACAGCGCCGGTGGGATCCGCCCGGGCCGGGTCGACCAGGCGCTCGTTGAGGATCTGGACTGGCAGTTCCGGATCAACCTGCGTGCGCCTTTCCTGCTCACGCAGTCGCTGTTGCCCATGCTTCGCGCCAGCAAGGGCCAGATCGTGTTCGTCAACTCCGCGGCCGCCTTGAACCCAGCCGCCTCCAATGGCCAGTACGCTGCCACCAAGGCAGGCCTCAGGACGATCGCCGACAGCCTCAGGATGGTCGTCAACCCCGAGGGGATACGGGTGTTGAGCGTATATCCGGGACGGACGGCAAGCCCGATGCAGGCCGGGGTCCACCAGTTCGAGCAGCGCCCCTACCGGCCAGAGACGTTGATGCAGCCCGACGATGTTGCGAACACGGTGATCGCCGCCCTGCTACTGCCCCGGAGCGCAGAGATCACCGATCTCATGATCTACCCGATGCGCAAGGACCCTTGACCCGGCGCCTCCCTACCTTAGGGCCGCCAGATCCCATCGTACCCTGCAGAAGCGCCGCGGTCGCGCTGAGGCCTAGTATCGTACATCTTGCTAGTGTCCTGCGCCTGAAGTTGGTTGTTAAAGTGGTGTAGTGTCAGCGGATGGCGAGGACAGGACGGCCGAAGGCGCCGTTGATCTTGACCGATGACGAGCAGGAGACGCTGGTGCGCTGGTCGCGGCGGGCCAAGAGCGCCCAGGCGTTGGCGTTGCGGTGCCGGATCGTGCTGGCGTGTGCGACCGGGGTGACGAACAAGCAGGTCGCGGCGGAGTTGGGCGTGTCGCTGCCGACGGTGGGCAAGTGGCGGTCGCGGTTTGTGGCCCGCCGGTTGGAGGGGCTGGTCGATGAGCCGCGGCCGGGCGCGCCGCGCACGATCACCGACGAGCAGGTTGAGGCGGTGGTGGTCGCCACCCTGGAGGAGACCCCGAGGGATGCGACGCACTGGTCGCGGGCGTCGATGGCCGAGCGGTCGGGGCTGAGCAAGTCCACGGTGGGGCGGATCTGGAAGGCGTTTCGGCTCAAGCCACACCTGACCGGCACCTTCAAGCTGTCGGGCGATCCGCAGTTCATCGAGAAGGTCCGCGACGTGGTCGGCCTGTACCTGGATCCACCGGAGCGGGCGCTGGTGTTGTGTGTGGACGAGAAGTCTCAGGTCCAGGCGCTGGACCGGTCCCAGCCGGTGCTGCCGATGCTGCCCGGGACCCCCGAGCGCCGCACCCACGACTACGTCCGCCACGGGGTGACCAGCCTCTTTGCCGCCCTCGATGTCGCGAGCGGGCAGGTGATCGGGTCGCTGCACCGTCGGCACCGCTCGGTGGAGTTCCGTCGCTTCCTCACCAAGCTGGACAAGGAAGTCCCCGAGGACCTCGATGTGCACCTGGTCTGCGACAAC
>DATFQP010000373.1:0-5223 GCA_035264145.1 Propionibacteriaceae bacterium | reverse complement strand
AGCAGCGATCACCACTCCCGGCCGACCGGCAGGGGCACGCTCTTTCATCAGGCCTCACGGGCCAGGAGACACCAGTGCTCACCTGCCGGCGGCTACCACCCGCGAGTCTGCCCGAAGGCACCTCGCACGACTCATTAGGAGACAGGATGCGACGGCTTGGACGTGACGCGAACCAACGATGGCTGGCCTTCTTCATCCCTGGCATCGTGCTGGTCGTCGTGGCGATGCCCATCAACGGCCTGGCACGCCTGCTTATCACCGCGGTCGCAATTGTGTTCCTCCTGATGGCGGTGATCGTCGGAGGCCGCCAACGCGGCACCTGACCTGCCGGCTCCCTGCCGCGCCTCCTGACGAAGCCTTGCCAACGAGGCAAGGTGATCACGCTGGTGGCTGCCTGGGCCATTGACCGCCGAGCGCTCGGATGTCCCGCGTTGGCCTCTAGGACATCAATTCTCTGGTTCAGGGTGTTATGCTCCCGCACGGCCTTCTTCCGTGCCCTTTCCGATGGGCTTGGTGCCCGCCGTGTGTCCCCCAGGATGAGCTGAATGCTGGACAACCTCCGCCTCCACCGGAAGTACATCGCGATCCTCCTGCTGCCGCTGGTGCTGCTCGCCCTGGCCATCTGGAGGAGGTAGACGAGATGGCGTGGACTCGGGCGAGGCGCCGCTGGACGTGGGCGATCGCGCTTGCGCTGGCCGCGCTCGCACTTGCGGTCCCCTTCACCGTGGCCCGCCGGCACGAGCCTGCGCCGCGCGGCATCCCCGTGAACGTGCTCCTCGACGATTTCAGGGTCCGGACGGACGCGGCCGTTGTGCCCGCCGGGACCGTCAGCTTGCGCATCCTCAATCACGGCCCAACCACCCACGAATTCATCGTCGTACGAACCGACCGTGACCCTGACAAGCTGCCGCTCCAGCGCGACGGCCTGACGGTCAACGAAGAAGCCCCCGGCATCGAGCTTCTCGACGAGGCCGGGGGCCTCGATATCGACGACCGCCAGACCATGGTCCTGCGCCTGGCGCCGGGCCACTACGTCTTGTACTGCAACCTGGAGGGCCACTACCTGGGGGGGATGCATGCGGCGCTCACCGTCCGCTGAGGTGGGAACCGCGAGCGCGACAGAGCGCGCGGCGGCAGGCGGCCGGTCCGGCATCGGCCGGTTGGTCCCGCGGCTCCCGATCCTTGGCGACCTGCGCCTGGGTCGCCGGCTCGGCTGGGTCATCCCCGTCCTCATCGTCCTGGTGGCCGCGATCATCGGCTACAACGCGCGAGCCATCTCGCAGCAGCGTGGCTCGGCGCTGGTTGTCTACACCGCCGCGCGCCAGCGGGCCTTCGTGGAGCGCTATACGACGGACGTCCTGCTGGTGGTTGACGGCTTCCAGGCCGACCCTAAGGAGAGCGGCGAGGACGTGCGCGAGCCGGTCGATGTGCTGCTGGACGGCGGCAGCGTGCGCGCACCCCAGGGCGGTGGCAGGAGGGTCGAGATCCCGCCCGCCCGCGACTGGAGGGTCCGCCGCAAGCTCGAGCAGGACCGTCGCCTCATCGACGAGTTGATCCGCACCGGCGACCGCCTCCTGGACGGCGGCCGCGCCGACCCGGAATACAAGGCCAACGTGACCCGGCTGCGAGTGTTGAGCGCGCAGCTGTCGAGCGTCTCCAATGACGCCGTCCGGGAGATCACCCAGCAAACCGAGGCATCCCTCAGCCGGCTGGTCCGAATCGAGATCGCCCTAGGGCTGCTCGGCGTGCTCGCCGCCCTCGCCCTGGGGCTGCTGCTGCGGCGGGCCGGCGCTGAGCAGGCCGCCCAGTTCCGCTCGCTGGTGAACAACTCCTCGGACCTCATCACGGTGCTTGCGCGCGACGGCACGATCGCCTATCAAAGTCCCTCGGTGCAGCGGGTGCTGGGCCGGCGAGCCGCCGACCTCGCCGGCACCACCCTGGGCGATCTCGTCCATCCCGACGATCAGGACGACGTCAACGCGTCCCTCACCAAGCTGGTGGAGGCGGCGCCGGGAGCGACCGCCAACTTTGGGTGCCGGCTGCAGCACAAGGACGGGTCGTGGCGTCACGTGGAGAGCATCTCCACCAACCTCGCCGACGATCCCCGCGTCAACGGGCTAGTGCTGAACATCCGCGACGTCACCGAGCAGGCGGCGTTGCGCAAGAGCATCAGCGACCTGCTCCACAACCTTGCCAGACGTAGCCAGGGACTGGTCGACCGGCAGCTCGAGCTGCTTGACGAGCTGGAGAGGGCCGAGGTCGACCCAGACCGGCTTGATGAGCTGTTCCGGATGGACCAACTCGCCACTCGTATGCGGCGCAACGTGGAGAACCTGATCGTGCTGTCGGGCGTCGATCAGCGCCGCCGGTGGAGCGAGTCGGTACCGCTGCGCGACGTGGTCGAGGCCGCGGTGGGCGAGGTCGAGGAATACTCTCGCGTGCGGGTTGCCGGCATCCATGACCTCACACTGGCCGGCCAGGCCGCCAGCGACGTCGCCCATCTGCTGGCCGAGCTGGTCGAGAATGCCACCTCGTTCTCCTCGCCCACCACCTGGGTGGAAGTCTCCGGCGGTCCGACCGGCAACGGCTACGTGCTCGAGATCGAGGACCACGGGATCGGGATGAGCGACGCCGAGCTGGACGAGGCCAATAGGCGGCTGGCCGAGCCGTTGGCCGCCGACGTCGCCGTGTCGAGAATGATGGGCTTCCACGTGGTCGGCCGCCTCGCGGCCCGTCACGGCATCAGAGTGCAGCTCCGTCATTGCTGGTTCGGCGGGGTCACCGCGCTGGTGCTGCTGCCAGCGGTCCTGCTCGGCTCGGCTGGCGAGCACCTGGCGATGGCACCGCCGGTGCCGGCCGGCGTCACGGCCTCGCCGGAGGCGCTCCTGCTGGCGAACAACACGAAGTCGGGCTGGCAGCCGCGCGCGCACTTGCCGCTACGCGGGCACCCAGCGCCGGCACCAAACCGTGGCCGGGACACGGATGCTGCCGCTGAGGCAGGCGAGCCGGTCGAGTAGGCGCCGCGCTCACGATGGGTAGCTGTGCATGAGCGGCGGTGGAGCGGATGAGGGGGGACGGACCTGGTCCCGCCACTACCGCCGCCCCTACACGGTCACCGGCGGGCGCACCCGCCCGGCCCACGACGACCTTGAGCTGGAGACGCTGGTGCAGACGGTCACCGGCATCGACGAGCAGCTCGCTGGGCTGGGCCGCGAGCAGCGCTCGATCGCGGCGCTGTGCCGGGAGGTCGTGTCGGTCGCGGAGATCGCCGGCCGGCTCGACCTGCTCCTGGGCGTGACCCGCGTGATCGTCGGCGACATGGCCCTCCAAGGCGTGGTGGTGCTGTACCGGCCACAGGCCACCGTCGCGGACGCTGACCTCCCGCCTGTGGAGCTTCTGGAGAGGGTGCTGCATGGCCTCAAGAACATCTCCTAGACGGCCCCTGGATGGTGTAGCGTTGGACCCGTGAGCCGGGAAGTCGAGGACTTGAACCGACGCCTCCTACGCGCCCGCGACGCGATGGACCGGGCCTACGCCGAGCCGCTCGACGTCCCCGCCGTGGCCGCGGTGGCCCATCTCTCCGAGGCGCACTTCATCCGCAGCTTCCGCGCCGTCTTCGGGGAGACGCCACACCGTTACCTGCAGCGGCGGCGGGTCGAGCGCTCGATGTTCCTCCTGCGCGAGACCGACCGCAGCGTCACCGACATCTGCTTCGACGTCGGCTTCACGAGCTTGGGGACCTTCAGCCGCACGTTCCGGGAGATCGTCGGCGAGACGCCGTCGGGCTACCGCGTGGCGCATGGGCCGATGGTGGCGCCCAACTGCTTCCAGATGGCGACCACGCGGCCGCGGGTGGCGGCGGGGGTGGCGCTGCGATCGAGCAGTTTTGGAGAAGCCGCCACGGCGGCGGCCCCCTAGCATGGGGTCGTTCCCATCAACGCTCGCAGAGGAGAAACCAGCCATGATGAAGCTGAACGTCACCTCCGTCATGGTCCTCGACCAGGACCAGGCTCTCGACTTCTACGTCAACAAGCTCGGTCTGGAAGTGGGCCAGGACATCAACCAGGGTCCCTTCCGCTGGCTTACGGTGCGCTTCCCCGGCGACCCCGGCATCGAGATCTTCCTGGAGCAGCCGGGCCCGCCGGTGCACGACGAAGCCACCGCTGAGCAGCTCCGCGAGCTGATCACCAAGGGCGCCATGGGCTCGCTCGTCATCCAGACCGACGACGCCCGGGCTCTGTACGAGACCCTCAAGGCGCGCGGGGTGACCGACTTCACCCAGGAGCCCACCGACCACTTCTACGGCACCGACATGGGCATCCGCGACCCCTTCGGCAACGCCATCCGGGTCCTCCAGCCGGCGAAGGGCGCCCAGCCGGCGACGGCCTGACTCGTAGCTCCAAGGAGCGTTAGGGAGAAGACATGGCTGAGAGGAAACCTGCAAGCAAGGACACGCAGAAGTCCGCCAAGGGCACCACCGCGGGCGACAAGAAGTACGAGGGGTTCACCGACGAGGAACGAGGCGCGATGAAGGAGCGCGCCCGAGAGCTCAAGGCGGCGGGCAAGGCGGACGGGGAGAGCATCGTGCTCGCGAAGCTCGCCGAGATGCCGGAGGCGGATCGCGTCCTGGGCGAGCGGCTCCACGCGATCATCAAAGCCAGCGCCCCAGCCCTCTCGCCGAGGACCTGGTACGGGATGCCCGCCTATGCCAAGGACGGCAAGGTCGTCTGCTTCTTCACACCTGCGTCGAAGTTCAAGGAGAGGTACGCGACCTTCGGCTTCAACGCCACGGCGAACCTCGACGAAGGCAACATGTGGCCGACCTCCTTCGCGCTGACGGAGTTGACCGCCGCCGAGGAGGCAAGGATCGCCGCGCTCGTGAAGAAAGCGGTGAGCTGAGGACTGAGCTCGCCATTGGGCCCCTCCTGGGGCCATCGTGGTGGATGACCGACGTATCCGCGGGGTCCTGTTCGATCCCGGCGATGTGCTGATCCGTCCGATCGGTGGGCGCCGGAACCCGCGCTACGACTTCGAGGACATCGTCCTGGCGCATCACCCCGAGACGCCGGTCGAGCGGTTCCAGGAGGCGTTCGCGGCCGGCCAGCGGGTGCTGGATGCGGGCACGACGACGGCCAACCGCACCGACTACCACCGGGCCATGCTGGCCGTGCTCGGCATCGATGCGCCGTCCGCGGCGCTGCTGGGTGAGCTCGAGGCGCCGGC
>DATFQP010000372.1:0-8672 GCA_035264145.1 Propionibacteriaceae bacterium | reverse complement strand
AGCGCCATTTTGACCGCGGCCGCCTTGTCGGACCCGCTCACCAAGAACCAGACCTCTCGGGACCGATTGAGAACGGGAAGCGTGAGGCTGATGCGCTCCGGGGGCGGCTTCGGTGAAGATCGGACAGCGATGACGTCGCCGCTCTCGTATGACGACGGGTGTTCGGGAAAGATCGACGCCACATGCCCGTCTGGTCCCATGCCCAGCAGACAGACGTCGAAAACCGTCGAACCTAGCGCACGGGCGTAATCTTCCGCCGCCTGATCAAGGTCCAGGTCGGCGTCGCGCGCCGGCATGGGGTGAATCCGGTCGCTGCTCAACTGGAGCGGCTCGACCAGCAGATCCAAGACCTGCGTGTCATTGCGGTCTACGTGGCCAGCGGCGACAAAGCGTTCATCGCTCCACCACAGCTCCACCCGAGACCAGTCGACCGCAGACCGGGCTCCCTCGGCCGCGAGCCGCTCGTAGGCCTTGATCGCGATCCGGCCGCCGGTCATCCCAATCTGAGGGACGCGGAACTCACGCTGGATCTCCACCAGGCGGGCCATCAGCCGAGCAGCCAGCGCCTCCGCCACCTCATCCGGCCCGGCATGAACGAGGACCTCGTTACCACCAACGTCAACCACGGGAGCGGCCTGACGCGCTCTTCTTGCCGGCTCGCTTCGCGGCCGGTTTCTTCGCTGTCGGCTTTGTGGTTGTTCGTTTTGTCGTTGTCCGCTTCTTCGTTGACGGCTTCTTCGACCCTGGCGGACCAACGAGGCTTTTCACAGTGGATTCGTATACGTCGTCGGGGT
Source organism: Propionibacteriaceae bacterium (assembly GCA_035264145.1). GTDB lineage: Bacteria > Actinomycetota > Actinomycetes > Propionibacteriales > Propionibacteriaceae > Microlunatus. The sequence continues at coordinate 7,878 of DATFQP010000372.1, read as the reverse complement.
CCATTCGACGCAGTTCCTCACTGATCAGCTCGGTGACCTCGCGACGCTTCAGTGCGACCAGTCGTTCCGGCTGGCCGGGCACGGTGTAGGAGGCGAGCAATCCATCCGGCCGGGTGATCGCGATGTCACCGGCCGCGGTACCGAGGCGGACGGCGGTGATTCCCGGGCCGTGGCTCACTCGCCGGACGACCTCGAGGTTCAGCCGGTTGTGCAGCCAGGCGGCGAGCAGGTCTGCGGACGGATTGTTTCGCTCGGCCTCCACCAGCACTGAGGTGATCCTCGACGGGTACTGGTCGAGGGCGGCGGCGAGGAGCGCTCGCCACGGGGTCAGTCTGGTCCAGCTCAGGTCGGTGTCGCCGGGCATGTAGTTCTCGGCTCGTGTCTGCAAACCCGCCAGTGGCCGCGCCGCGGTCGACGAGTCGGTGAGCCGGCGCCGCGCAAGGTGAGCGAGCTCGTCCTCCGCGAGATTCGTCGGGCATTTGCCGGGCCACCAGACGACCACCGGCGAGTCGGGCAGGAGCAGCGGACGGATCACCGACGCCGGATGTGCCGCGATCGCTCCACGCATCCGGATGATCACGACTTCACCCGGTGTGCCTTCGCCGATCCTGACCTCGGCGTCGAGCATCGCCGTTCGCCCTTGTCCACTGACCACGAGCAGGATCCGTGACGGATGTTCCCGGCCCGCTTCCATGCTGGCCTTCATCGCGGCCTCGTACTCCGACTCATCACACACGATGATCAATGTCAAGACCATGCCCATGGCGGGGCTCCCGGCGCTGCGCCGGGCCTTGAGCAGGGCTGCGGAGATCTTCGCCGCATTGGTGTTGGTCAGCGTCAGGGCCATTGGCCGACTCCTGTCATGATCGGCCTCCGACGTCGGCGCTCACGGTCGCCGCCAGGCGAACCCGTCGCGCGCGAGCATCTCGTTGGCACTGGACGGACCCCACCCTCCCGGCTCGTAGGGTTCGGGCTGCTCGGGCAACGTCCCCCAGAAGTTCAAGATCGGATCCAGAATCTCCCAGGACAGCTCAACCTCTTCGTGCTGCGGGAAGAGCGGCGGATCACCGAGCAGCACGTCCAAGATCAACCGCTCGTACGCCTCCGGCGAAGATTCGGTGAACGAGCCGCCGTACGCGAAGTCCATGTTCACTTCGCGGATTTCCATCTGGGTGCCGGGCACCTTCGCGCCGAAACGTAGGGTGATGCCTTCGTCGGGCTGGATCCGCATCACCAGCGCGTTGTAGCCCAACTCCGCGGTGTCGGTCTTGGCGAACGGAAGGTGAGGGGCGCGTTTGAAGCCCAGCGCGATCTCGGTCACGCGCCGGGCGAGCCGCTTGCCCGTGCGCAGATAGAACGGCACCCCTGCCCAACGACGGTTGTCGATGTCCACTCGGATCGCGGCGAAGGTTTCGGTCTTGGAATCCGGCGGGATCCGGTCCTCCTCGAGATATCCCTTGACCTGCTCACCGCCCGCCCAGCCGCCGGTGTAGGCGCCGCGAGCGGTGTGCAGGTCCATTCTCTTCGGCGGTTCGACCGCGGCGAGCACCTTCTGCTTTTCGGCCCGGAGCTGGCTCGCCTCGAAGGACGTCGGCTCTTCCATCGCCGTCAACGCCAGCAACTGCATCAGGTGGTTCTGGATCACGTCCCGGGCAATGCCAATGCCATCGAAGTACCCGGCCCGGCCACCGATGCCGATGTCTTCGGCCATGGTGATCTGGACATGATCGACATAGTGGTTGTTCCACACCGGTTCGAACAGCTGGTTCGCGAAGCGAAGAGCCAGCATGTTCTGAACGGTTTCCTTACCGAGGTAGTGATCAATCCGGAACACCGACGACGAAGGAAAGACGCTGGAAACGATGTGGTTCAGCTCCCGGGCGCTGGCGAGATCGTGTCCGAATGGCTTCTCTATCACGACCCGGCTCCACTGGCCGGGCCGTTGCTCCGCCAACCCGTGCGAGCGCAATTGATCGACCACCGTCTGGAACAGCCCGGGAGGAATCGACAGATAGAACGCGTGATTTCCGCCGGTTCCGCGGGCCTCGTCCAGGTCGGCGATGGTCTCGGTCAGATCAGCGAACGACTCCTCGTCGCCGATCTCACCGGGTACGAAGCGGATGCCCTCCGAAAGCTGCCGCCAGACCTCTTCACGAAAATGTGTGCGCGCATTCTGCCGCACGGCATCGTGAACCACCTTGGCGAAGTCGTGGTGCTCCCATCCGCGGCGGGCGAATCCCACCAGGGCGAAACCGGGAGGGAGCAGCCCACGGTTCGCCAGGTCATAGACCGCCGGCATCAGCTTCTTGGTCGACAGATCACCGGTGACGCCGAAGATCACCAGGACACACGGTCCGGCAATCCTCGGCAGCCGGCGGTCTTGGGGGTCGCGAAGCGGATTTGTCCGGTCAACCATCAAATGACGTCGTCATCCACGGTCGGCGAGGCGCTCGAACCCGGATTCGGCTTGCCGGCCTTCGCTTCGTCCAGAGCAATCTGAACGTCCTCCACCAGTTCTGCCCACGACGCGTCGAACTTCTGCACGCCCTCGCGTTCCAGGACTTCAACCACGTCGTCGAAGTCGATCCCCAGACTCGCCAGGTCGTCGAAAACCCGTTGGGCCTCGGCCTTGGTCCCGCTGACCTGATCACCGTGCACCTCGCCGTGATCGGCAAAGGCCTGCATGGTCTTCTCCGGCATCGTGTTCACGGTGTTGGCAACCACGAGGTCGGTGACATACATGGTGTCCGGGTAGGCCGGATCCTTCACGCCCGTCGACGCCCACAGCGGGCGTTGCTTGTTGGCACCCTTCTCGGCCAGAGCCGCAAACCGATCCCCACCGAACTTCTCCTCGAACAGGGCATAAGCCATCCGGGCGTTGGCGATTGCGGCCTTGCCCTTCAGGGCCTTGGCCTGGTCGGTGCCGATGGCGTCGAGCCGCTTATCCACCTCGGTGTCCACTCGAGAGACGAAGAACGACGCCACGGAATGGATCTGGCTGAGGTCGTGACCGTTCGCGGCAGCCTGCTCGAGGCCGGCGATGTAGGCGTCGATGACGGCGCCGTAGCGCTCGAGGGCGAAGATCAACGTCACGTTCACGCTGATTCCCTCGGCGATGGTGGCGGTGATCGCGGGCAGGCCTGGTTCGGTGGCCGGGATCTTGATCAGCGTGTTGGGCCGGTCGACGATCTTCCACAGGTCGGCGGCCTGGGCGATCGTGGCGTCGGTATCCATGGCGAGGCCCGGATCGACCTCGATCGAGACCCGGCCGTCCACGCCACCAGAGGCGGTGTGGGTGGCGGCGAGGACGTCGCAGGCGTCGCGCACGTCGTCGGTCGTCACCGCCTTGATCGCGTCTTCGACGCTGGAATCGAGCGACGCCAGTTCCCGAATCTGGTCGTCATACTCGTGGCCCTTTGCGATCGCGGTCGCGAAGATGGTGGGGTTGGTGGTGACGCCAACGACGAATGATTCCCGAACCAGCTCGACGAGATTGCCGGTGTGGAGCCGCTCGCGGGAGAGGTCGTCCAACCAGATGGAGACGCCCGCGTCGGCGAGGGCCTTGAGTCGATCGTTCATGATGATCCTCCTGATACTCCCGAGATCGATTGAACTTCCGAAGGGATGGGTTGGCTCCACGCTCCGCCGTCAGCTGATCGTGGCCCCTGGGTCGGACTCGGCGTCGGCTGGCCCAGCCGACCCGCTGGCTGCGGTGTGGACTGATCCGGTTGGTCCGCTCGCCGCCTTCATGCTCTCCTTTGCTGCAGCGACGACGGTCTGGGGGGTGAAGCCGAACTCCTCGAACAGCACACTGCCCGAGGCGCTGGCTCCGTAGTGGTCGATGCCAATCGAGCGGCCGGCGTCCCCGACGAGATCCCGCCAGCCGATAGCCACCCCTGCCTCGACGCTCACCCGAGCCTTCACGCCGGGTGGAATCACCGAGTCCCGATACGACTGATCCTGTTCGTCGAACCACTCGCGGCAGGGCATCGACACCACCCGAGCGGCGATACCCTCGGCTGCGAGCTGGGATTGCGCCTCGATCGCCAGCTGCACCTCAGATCCGGTGCCGATCAGGATGACGTCAGGTTCACCGTCGCTGTCCTTCAACACATAGCCGCCGTTCGCGACCCCTGACGTATCGGCGAAGCCTTCCTCACCGCGCGGAAAGGTCGGCACGTTCTGCCGAGTCAAGATCAGCCCCGCCGGCCGGTCGGTGTTCTGCAGGACCAAAGACCAGGCCGCGGCAGTCTCGTTCGCGTCCGCCGGGCGAACGACGTCCAGACCTGGAATGGCGCGCAGCGCCGTCAGGTGCTCGATCGGCTGGTGGGTGGGACCGTCCTCGCCCAGGCCGATGGAATCGTGGGTCCACACGTAGGTGACGGGCAGCTTCATCAGCGCGGCGAGCCGTACTGACGGTCGCATGTAGTCACTGAACACAAGAAAGGTGCCGCCGTACGGTCGCAAACCACCGTGCACGGCAATGCCGTTCAAGATCGCGCCCATGCCGTGCTCCCGAATGCCGAAGTGCAGCACCCGGCCGTACGGGCCGCCGGGGAACATCTTGCTCTGCCGATCAGGCGGCAAGAAGCTCGGCTCACCCTCCGGCGTGGTGTTGTTGGACTCGGCGAGATCGGCCGAGCCCCCCCACAATTCGGGCAGCTTCGGCGCGATCGCGGTCAGCACCTCCCCGGATGCCTTGCGGGTGGCCATGCCCTTGGCGTCGGCGGGGAAGGTGGGCAGGTCCTCCTCCCAGCCCGGGGAGAGCTCACGAGCCTTCAGCCGCTCGTGTAACCCATGGGCCTCCGGATTGGCAGCGGCCCATTGGTCATAGCCCGTCTGCCAGGCCTCTTGGGCCTGCCGCCCGCGCTCTAGCAGCTTGCGGGTGTGGTCGAGAACCTCCTCCGACACCTCGAAGCTCTTGTCGGGATCAAAACCCAAGATCTTCTTGGTCGCGGCGACCTCCTCGTCACCCAGCGCGGCGCCATGCGCCTTACCGGTGCCCTGCAGCTTCGGAGCGGGCCAACCGATGATCGTGCGGAGGCGAATGAAACTGGGCTGATCGGTCACTGCCCGCGCCGCGTCCAACGCTTCGGCTAAGGCAGCAATGTTCTCGGTGTACGGGCCGTCGCCATTGGTCCAGTCGACGTCCTGGACGTGCCATCCGTACGCGGCATAGCGGGCGGCCGTGTCCTCGCTCAAGGCGATATTGGTGTCGTCCTCGATCGAGATGTGGTTGGAGTCGTAGATCAGGGTCAAGTTGCCGAGCCGCTGGGTGGCAGCCAACGACGACGTCTCGGACGACACTCCTTCCTCGATGTCCCCGTCGGACGCCAGGCAATAGATGTGATGGTCGAACGGTGAGGTATCGGGAGCGGCGTCGGGATCCAGCAAACCGCGCTGGCGGCGGGCGGCCATGGCCATGCCAACCGCGTTGCCAACTCCCTGACCGAGGGGGCCGGTCGTCACCTCGACACCGGGCGTGTGCCGGTACTCGGGGTGCCCAGGCGTCCTCGAGTTCCAGGTCCGCAAGGCCTTCAGGTCGTCGAGCTCCAACCCGAATCCACCCAGGTAGAGCTGGATGTACAGGGTCAGGCTGGTGTGACCGCAGGAGAGCACGAAACGATCACGCCCGGGCCAGTGCGGGTCGGCCGGGTTGTGTCTCATCACCTTTTGGAACAACAGGTATGCCCCAGGCGCAAGGCTCATCGCCGTGCCCGGGTGGCCGTTTCCGACCTTCTGCACCGCATCGGCGGCCAGCACCCGTACGGTGTCCACGGCGCGGGCGTCAAGCTCAGTCCAGCCCTCGGGGGTGATTGCGGTTTGGGTCACGACCGGGAGGTTCCTTCCGGGGAGCGAGCTCATCGACAAGAACACCTCGAGCCTATCGGTGGCCGATCCGGCGGATATGGGTACCGCCCGACTAGGAGTGGCACCGATGAGTGTCAATCGAGGACCCGGGCCCTAGACTGCCCTATCGGTGCTCCCTGTCGAGGGAGCGTTGGACTGAGTCGGCCGACGTCTGGGGAGTGAGTGGGGCTTGTGACGAGCATCGACGTGTCCGCCCGGATTGCGACGGACGACGCCAGGCGGGCCAGGTCGACGACCGTGACGGATCGCCATCCCCGTGCTCATGAGCGAGAGTTGCCGCGGCCGAGCGACGTGCTGAGCGCCTACGTTGGCCTGACCAAACCGAGGATCATCGAGCTGCTCCTCGTCACGACAGTGCCGGCCATGTTCCTCGCGGCTCGTGGAGTGCCGAACCTGATTGTCGTGATGTCCACGATGCTCGGCGGATGCCTCGCCGCCGCCAGCGCGAACGTCTTCAACTGCGTCCTTGATCGCGATATCGACGAGCGGATGCGTCGGACTCGCCGTCGGCCTTTACCCCGGCACGCGGTTGAGCCACTCGCCGCAACGATCTTCGGCGTCGTGCTCGGTGTCGCAGCGACCCTCTGGCTGGGATTCGTCGTGAACTGGCTGTCCGCGTTGCTCGCCTTGGCTGCCAACGCCTTCTACGTCTTCGTCTACACCATCTGGCTGAAACGCCGGACGTCGCAGAACATCGTCTGGGGCGGCATCGCCGGCTGTTTCCCACCATTGATCGGCTGGACGGCGGTGACGGGTTCCGTCGACGCGGCGCCATTCGTCCTGTTCGCCATCGTCTTCTGCTGGACACCCCCGCACACCTGGGCGTTGGCCATGCGCTATCGCGAGGATTACGCCGCCGCCAAGGTCCCGATGCTGCCGGTGGTCCGGTCGGCGCCGGCGGTCGCGTTGCGCATCCTGGCGTACTCGGTGATCACGGTCGCGGTCTCTTTAGCGCTGTGGCCGATCGCGGACACTGGCTGGCTCTACCCGCTCGTCGCTACCCTGGCCGGCGGGGTCCTGCTGTGGGAGTCTTGGCGGCTACTGACTCGGGCTCGCCGCGGGCTGGGCGATGCAGTCCTCAAGCCGATGAGGCTCTTCCATTGGTCGAATTCCTACCTGGCGCTGATCTTCGTGGCGGCGGCCATCAGTCCGCTGCTGGCCTGACCTCACCCACCTGCGGTGGCTCAGTCGGTCGAGCTGATCTTCGACCCGGTCACGGAGAACGCCCTTCGGGTGCAATGGAACCGGCTGGCCGACGCTGGACTGCCGAGTTCTCGGCGATCACAACCCGATGAGCACCACCGGCCACATCTGACGCTCTATGCAGCCGACACGATCTCCGCGGAGGCCGACGAACAGCTGCCGGCGCTGTTCGACGGACTCCATCTGCCACTCCGGATCGGTAGCCTGATGATCTTCGGTCCACGCCATGGACAGGTGATCTTGGTCCGTTCGGTGGTGCCCTCGAAAGAACTGCTGGTGCTGCAAGCTCGGACGGCTCAACTCTGCGGTGCGGATGCGGCAGGTCAGTTCGGTCCTGGCGGCTGGACTCCGCACGTCACTCTGGCTCGCCGGATAGGGCTTGATCAGCTCCGCGTGGCGATCGACCTGCTGGGTGACTCAGCGGCCGAGTTGCCCGGCGTCGTGCGGCATTGCCGCCGCTGGGACGGCCAGCGGCGTACCGTCCGCTGGCTCGGCTAGCCCGGGGGATCTCACGGACAGCATGAGATTGGTGGCGGCGGCGATCGCCAGGCAGGCACCCAGCAGGTGGAGGGCGACCAACCAGATGGGCACACCGGTGTAGTACTGCGTCAGTCCGACCGTGGCCTGAGCCAGCTCCACGGCCAGGAGCAGGACCGCGGCGCGGCTTCGAAGAAGCAGAACGCAGGCGAGTGTCAAGGCGATCGTGAGGTAGACCATCGACGCGTGCAGCCGGGTGAGCAGTAAGCCGTCCAGGCCGGATCTGGCCACCTTCTCATCGCCGGCGTGCGGACCGCTGCCGGTCAC
>DATFQP010000371.1:0-3409 GCA_035264145.1 Propionibacteriaceae bacterium | reverse complement strand
GCCGGCAGCAGCCAGCCGGATTACGTGCTGCGAAAGCCATGGATTGCTTGCCAGCATGACGACATCAAGGAATGCTCAGGTCATGGCGAACAAAACCAAGTCGCGGAACCCGAATCAGCTCACCAGCCCCGTGTCGCATCTCCGATCCACCCCGATCGGTGACTTCGGATTCATCAGCGACGGCGAGGTCTCTGCGTTGATTTCGCCTGCCGGCTCGGTGGAATGGATGTGCGTTCCTCGCTTTGACTCGCCCGGTGTCTTCGGCAGCATTCTCGGTCGACAGGCCGGCGATTTCAGGGTTGCGCCGGTCGACGTCGCTGTACCGGCAGACGTCCGATACCTGCCCGGCACGATGATCTTGGAAACGAGCTGGGGTACCCCGACGGGTTGGATCATCGTTCGCGATTGCCTGCTGATCGGACCTTGGCACCACGAGGAAGACCGCTCGAAAACCTATCGGCGGACACCCAACGATTACGAAGCGGAGCACATCCTGCTACGCACGATCCGATGTGCCTCTGGCGAGGTGCAAACAATTGTCGATTGCGAGCCGGTGCTCAACTACGGCAAGTCCCACGTCCATTGGGAGTACACGAACGAAAGTTACTACCAAGGTGTTGCCACGGCGGAAGGGCAGGACGTTCGGCTGACGCTCACCAGCGACTTGCGGATCGGATTCGAAGGAGGCCAGGCCAGTGCCCGGACGCTGCTGAAGGAAGGTGACGTCCGATTCGTCGCCTTGTCCTGGGGTGGTGGGGTACCGCCGAGTGATTTCGCCGACGCGTACAAACGGCAGGTGTGGACGGCCCACCACTGGCAGCATTGGCTCGCCAGGGGCCAGTTCCCCGACCATCCGTGGCGCAACTATCTGCAGCGCAGTGCGTTGACGCTCAAAGGCTTGACGTACGCGCCGACCGGAGCGGTCACCGCGGCCGGCACCACGTCGCTGCCCGAGACGCCGGGGGGTGGGCGCAACTACGACTATCGCTTCAGCTGGATCCGCGACGCCACGTTCGCGTTGTGGGGCCTCTATTCGCTCGGGTTCGACTGGGAGGCAGTGGACTTTTTCGCCTTCATCGAGGATCTCGTCGAAGGCGAGGACGACATCCAGATCATGTACGGCATCGGCGGGGAGAAGAAGCTCACCGAGCACGAGCTCGACCACCTCCCGGGCTACGCCAACTCGCGACCGGTGAGGATCGGCAACGCCGCGTACGCGCAGAAACAGCACGACGTCTGGGGAGCACTGCTCGACTCCGTGTACTTGCACTTCAAGGCCGCTAACCACCTGGACAACCGCATCTGGCCGATCCTCGACAAGCAGGTCAGTCAGGCCCTCAAGTACTGGCGGGAACCCGACGCGGGCATCTGGGAAGTCCGCGGCGAGCTAAAGCACTTCACGTCGTCCAAGATCATGTGCTGGGTCGCCGTCGACCGTGGCTCCAAGATCGCTCGGATGACCGGGGAGGAGGGAAAGGCAGCCGAGTGGGAGCTCGCCGCGCAGGAGATCAGGGACGACATCCTCGCCAACGGGGTCGACAAGCGAGGTGTCTTCACCCAGTACTACGGAACCGACGCTCTCGATGCCTCACTGTTGCTGGCGCCGCTGGTACGGTTCCTGCCTGCCGACGACGAGCGCATTCGCAAGACGGTCCTTGCCATCGCCGACGAACTCACTATCCATGAGCTCGTCCTTCGCTACAAGGTTGAGGAGACCGACGACGGATTCACGGGTGAGGAAGGAAGCTTCACCATCTGCTCGTTCTGGTTGGTCTCGGCCTTGTGCGAGATCGGTGAGTACCAGCGCGCCCGCAAGCTGTGCGCCAAGCTGTTGTCCTTCGCGGGTCCCTTGCTGTTGTACGCCGAGGAGATCGACCCTCACACGGGACAGCATCTCGGCAACTTCCCGCAAGCGTTCACTCACCTTGCGTTGATCAACGCCGTGCTGCACGTGATCAAGTCCGAAGGTCGCCAGCACGGTCATGATCCGTCGGTCTGGGCCGGCTCCATCGGCAACGGCAGCTGAACCATACTGGTCGGCGTGAGCGCCACCGAGTGGGTTCCCCCCGACGCCGACATCGAGGAGTTGCGAGCGGCTGCGGTCTCGTGCAAGGGCTGTGAACTCTGGCAGTCGGCGACCCAGGTGGTCTTCTCCGCGGGCAACTCGCGAGCGCCGATGGTGCTCGTCGGCGAGCAGCCCGGCGATGCCGAGGACCGTCAGGGGATCCCGTTCGTCGGGCCAGCCGGCAAGCTGTTGCAGCGTGCGCTTTCCGAGGCCGGGGTTGCGGTCGGCGACGTCTATGTCACGAACGCCGTGAAGCACTTTCGTTTCACCGAGCGGGGCAAGCGCCGCATCCACGCCACACCACAGGTGTCGCACATCCAGGCCTGCCGGCCATGGCTGGAAGCTGAATTGACCAAGGTCGACCCGAAACTGATCGTGTGCCTTGGTGCGACCGCGGCCCGATCGCTGCTGGGAGCTGGCTTTAGGGTGACGCAGCAGCGCGGCAAGGTGCTCGAGCTGCCGACGCCAGTCGGCGAGCGCCAGGTCCTCGCGACGGTACATCCGTCGTCGGTGCTCCGTGCGACCGGCGACGATCGTGATCTGGCCTATGGCGGCCTGGTCGAGGATCTGCGCGTTGCCGCGGACGTTATTCGGTAGGTCGGCGCTTGACTGCGGCGAACCTTCCCGGCCTCCGGATCGTCTAGCCACATAGACATCGTCACGATGGTCGGCTGAGCACGCGTCGGCCCCGAGCGGAGGAGCGCGAAGTGTTCGATACGGTCGGTGGCCTTCCCATGCACGCATTGGTCCTACATGTCGTCGTCATCGCGGTGCCGCTGGCTACGCTGCTCGCCCTCCTGTTCGCTTATCCTCGAACCCGCAATTGGGCCCGGTGGCCACTGGCGCTCGTAGCTGTCGGAACTCTTGGCGCGACATTCGTTACCAAGGAAAGCGGAGAGGAGCTCAAACGAGCCCTCAAGCTCCAGCCAGGGAACCCGGTCGGCGACCTGATCGAAAAGCACGAGCAGCTGGCGAACCAGCTCCTGATCTTGGTAGCGGTCTTCACCGTGATCGCGGTGGCCAGCTCGCTTCTGGTCTCGCGCCTGGATGTGGCGCCGCGCCGGCCGCCGGTGGCGATCGAGCTCGGCCTGCCGGTGCTCCTGGTCATCTCCGCGCTGGTGATGGCGTTTTGGGTGTACCGAGTCGGTGACATCGGCTCCCGAGCGGTCTGGAACCCTGAAGGCTCCGTGAACTACTCGACCTCTGGCGGGCAGTAGTGGCGGCCTAGTCCCGCTTGGCGGAACACCGAAGCCACCGAGCAGGTGATCGTCGCTGCGAGGTCATGGCTATCGCGGGCGCTGGTGGCTAGTTTCCCTTCGCGACACTCGGATTGTGGCCACGGCG